>NZ_JBHERJ010000003.1:0-9516 GCF_043359455.1 Lysinibacillus sp. PWR01
AAAAGGTCTTTTTCTGCTAGTGACATGATCTTTTTTCAACAATATGAGAGCAAGCTAGTCTATAGACTAGCTTGCTCTCAATTTTCTAATGAATATATTGCTTCTTCTCGCTCAATAAAATTTCCTTTAACGCTTTTAATTTTTCAATAACAACATACGATTCATCCGTAATTTCTTTCAGGTATTTTTCAGCGCCCGTTTTATTGCCTACATTGTATTCACGGACTGCTTTTTTTGCAATATCATGAACGTGAATAAATGGCTGTTCTAACTCTGCGTAGACACGCTCATTACCTAACAGTTTTTTTCCTGTGCCGTAATACCATTCGCCAAGGCGAGATTCTTTTGGAGACCCTACATCCTGCTCCGTCATCGTTTCAAAGCCTAATAGCAAATTATAGATTTTCCATCTCCACAATAGATGGTCAGTAATGGCTAATTCAATAATATCCTCTTGGCTAATAATAAAGTTTTTATAAATCGTCGTGGATCGATATCCATCAATCATTTTACTTAACTTATAAATGGCAGAGCCCATATCAAAAACGATTACCTTACTTTTTTGCATGCTCTCCGTAATTGTATGGTTACGTTCAGAAATAGTTGTAGCAGATTGTGCTTGTACCTTTGTCGTTGTGGCTATTTCCTCAAAGCGGGCACCTTGCTGCTGTAAATTTTTATTTAGCTCTGCTAGCGTCTGTGAAATATATAAGGTATCTGTAACACCTTGATGTAAATCTTGTGAAAATTGAGTCGTCAATGAACTAATATTATGGGTAATATGAAGTAGCTCCTGTATATCTGTATGTATAGATTTAACAGATGTACTTGTATCATCAGCAAGTTTACGAACTTCCTCCGCAACAACCGCAAAGCCTTTCCCTGCTTCTCCAGCACGAGCCGCCTCAATCGATGCATTTAAAGCCAATAAATTTGTTTGATCTGCAATTTTCTTAATTAATTCCATCAATTTCGCTACACTATTTACACGTTCAACTAAACGTTTAATATCTTCCTGCATTGATTTATGGCCTTCATCGGTTGTCTGTAAAATAGATGATACTTGTTGCAATGATTCCAAATCGTGATTTAATTTTTTAAAGGCATGCTTTGTTTGCTCTGAGATATCACCAACTGATGTGGCAATTTCTTCAATACTCTCGTCTAACTCATGCATTAATTGATCTGCTGCAACAATCTCCTGTTGCTGAATCTCTTGAAATTCAATCAGTTCCTTAATGGTATCTAACTGTGTATTATAAGTAATAATTTCACCTAACCCATTGACAACAGATCCTGCTTGAATTTCAATATAGGTCTCTAAAATGATTTGTTGATCAATTGTTACTAAACTATCATAGGACAATAAAACATCCAGCATTTTTTCTTCATCACGTGATAGTTCTTTAACAATAAGCGGAATGATTAATTGGTTAATCAGTGTATAGGCAGAAATCATCCAGTTCGGTAGTACCCCTATTCGAGCATGAACATAGGCAATTTTACGTCGCTTAAAGACATAATCTAAATCTAATTCATCATCAAATAAGCTAATAAAATGTGAATCAAACAACCCTTTCAAGCGCTCTACGGTTGAATGTGTATTGATGACATGATTAAACTCTGGAATTTCCAGTAGACGAGCATAAAAATTATCGAGTATATACTGTCGATTATTCTCGTAAATTTTACGTAAAAATCCAACAGATTCTCTTCTAATTCTTGATAAAGCAAGGAAATCTAATTTTTCTTTAAAGCGTTCATTTGTTTCGATGTCTGAATTTTTTGTAGCCGAGAAATAATCATAACTTTGATTAATCTTCTTCCTTTTGAACATTGCTCCCACTCCTAGTTGTATTAAATTAAAGTAAAATAAAATTACCAATATTTTAAAGCCAATAATAGATCTCTCTTCATTACCTTCAACTAATAAAACATATATATTTTACCAACAATAGAAAGACAAAAATAGATTCTCATTTAATTCTTTACACTTTATTATTTTTTCGTCCACTTTATTGACAATTTCTTATTTTCCTAGTTAAACACTGTCTTTACGCAGAAAAAGCGCTAAAATCACGTTTGATCCTAGCGCCTTCTTCCCATATAAACTTATCGTTAGTGCTAGCACTCGCAATCGCAATTTTGTAAGCTATCTAGTAGCTTTTCCATGGCTTCTAGTTGCTCACAAAGCGTTTGAATCATGCATCGTAGGATTGGTATTAATTCTTGACAAATGCAGAATCTAAGCACATTTTGTGCCAGTCGTATACCACCCTGATGATGGACAATCATTTCCCGCAGATAATTGATATTAATGCTATTGGAGACTGGCGGTGCACACATTGCATTGAACATAGCTTCTGTAATTTCTTTATAAGCACACATATACTCGTATAATTCATACTCTGAATTTTGCACGACACAACAACGATTTTGTATCGCTTCAAGACTCTCAACCATTTCTGTATGTGTTCGAATGATTTCTAATGCGAGATTTTGTACAGGGATATTCGTTGTATAGCGTAAAACATTTTCAGACATTTGGATTGCTGCAACTTGATGAGGAAGGATTTGTTTAATAAAGTTTTCTGAGATACTACAAGTAATGGTAACATAGGTCATACCCTGCATCATTTTTTTGAGGATTCGCTGATATTCCTCTAGATATGCCTTAGTCACATTACTGAGTTCAATTGGTTTAGCCATTAGACACACTCCTTTCAGAGTAATGTATGCCTGCTAGGTTGTTGTGCGATAGACAATTGTACCAATTGCTCAATTTTTACCAGCCATCATCATCGTAAAAAATTATACTTGCTCTTTCTTATATGTATCTATACATGTAGAACAAATGCATATTTTTGGCTCTCCCTGCACTGCATTTAACAGGTGTTCTGGAATGCTAACTGTCATACACCAGCACTCTTTTTCGCCTTTTGCCACGCCACAATGATTTTCTCCCCCACATAATGGACATTTCATTTCTCCAGTTGACATGCTCCTACAACTCCTTTACTTTTCCCCATTGTAAAGTAAAAAAGGAAGAGCACTCAATACCTTGCTCCTCCCAAAACGCTTATTGTTGATGCTTGTGTATGTCTTGTTTTACTTCTTCAGTATCTGTGTCACTATAAATGGATGTTCCATGCCCACCACTTTTTGCTAACAATGCCTTCACTTCATTATAGGATAATCCTGCGTCTGCATTTTTTTGCTTCACTTCATTAATATTCGTGCCTGCAGATGTAAATTGGACTTCTTTTTCATGATTCATTGTATTTCTACCTCCTATAATTCATCTGGCTGCATTTCAATCAATTCATCGCCTTCTCTTTTTACTCGCTTATTGAGCTCCTCTATAGGAATGGCATCTACAGTTTGCATATCCTCATGCAAATCGAAAAGACTAATTGTATCTGATTCAACCATGTCAGGCTTGTCCTTGCTATTTAAATTCATGAACATTTTCTTTTCATGTGGTATTTTTTCGATATCCATTCTGTCACACTCCTTTTCCTATAATGTGTGTAAAGCTGGACAGATTATGTGTCTTTCCCTTGTTCGCTTTTATCAATACGGTGATACTCAGCTATTTGAATAACTCGTACATGTTTTGTGTGCAGTTCTTGGTATACACCCCTACTATCGGTAAAGGAAATATCTTGATCGCGTTCACTTTTAACTAATTTCTCTGCCTCTTGTTGTGATTCAATATCAATTACGCTAAGGCGTAATTGCGTCCAGATTTTTTTCGAGCTTGCTCGAAAAGCTCCTCTTCAAAATCTGTGACATCCGCTGGGGCTTTTATCTTGATTCAGTTGGTGTTTGGACACCCACTAAATCAAAGAGAACATTTTTACATTCATCTCACCACCTATAGAGGTGGACGTTTTCTGCTGAATCAAGATAAATGAATCTTCGTACATAATGTATCTCATCAAAAAAATACGTAATTTTAAATTCCTTCATCTTTATGCCCCTTAATCCTGCAATGTCACCGCTTATTCTGTCCAAAAAATGAAAAACCTTGCATTCCTAAAATTACATAAAACATATGAAGCATATAGTAAAACAATAAACATTTGCATTGGAGGGAGTAATGATTGATTCATACAGTCAAAGCTGGTGAAACCCTTGCTCAAATTTCTCAAGATTACCGTACACCTTTAGCATCCATTATCGCTGCGAACCCAGGAATTCAGCCTGATCATCTTGTCATTGGTCAACAAATCGTCATCCCTGGCTTGCCCGACCCCGAGACAATTCCTTACCGTATCGAGATCTCTACCAATAATCGCTGGCTACGTTTATATAGAAACAATATCCTTCAAAAACAATACCCTATTGCAGTTGGACGCATGCTTCACGAAACACCAGTAGGTAGTTTTATTATCATTAATAAAGCGCCAAACCCTGGCGGTCCTTTTGGCACGATGTGGATGAGTCTTTCTAAAGAACACTACGGAATTCATGGCACAAATGATCCTAGCTCTATTGGGCATGCTGTGTCACATGGTTGTATCCGTATGCATAATCGAGATGTTGAAGAGCTTGCCAGTATTGTGCCAATCGGTACAGAAGTAGTGATTCATCCCTAACTAAAAAGGCTATCTATACAAATTAGATAGCCTCTTGTTTTCATTATCTTTTCCTCTAGTCTGCGCAAGCTTCGTTAAATAGTATTGCTCTTCCCGCCACATATAATCCGCCATCGGAGCTTTATATTCCAATCCTCCCCATTCTCTTAAAACGTTTTCATAATGCTACATCTCATAGTAGTAAGGTTAAGCATTGCAAATTTCGTATAGGATGAAATGCTAAAAGCTATACTACCTATGGCAAAAGCAATTATTTGATAGCTTTATTTAAAACTATAGGAGGGAATACGTTGTCCACAAGTAAACAGTTATTATCCATTTTCGCCCTAGGTGGCATCAATGAAATTGGAAAAAATATGTATGTAGTACAATATGCAGATGACATAATTATTATTGATTGCGGAGCAAAATTTCCAGATGAAACCTTGCTTGGAATTGATCTTATCATTCCTGATATTACGTATTTACTTGAACATAAGGAAAAAATTAAGGCATTAATTGTCACACATGGGCATGAGGATCACATTGGTGGGATTCCTTATTTACTAAAAAAATTAAATGTTCCTGTGTATGCTACTCGATTCACTCTCGGACTTATTGAATTAAAGCTAAAGGAACATAAGCTTTTAAGAGAAACGGATTTAATTGAAATTCACGCTGACTCAGCTCTACATTTAGGACAAATTGATATTAATTTCTTCAGAACCAATCATAGTATACCCGATTGTTTAGGAATCGTTTTAGCTACTCCTGAAGGAAATGTTGTCCATACGGGAGACTTTAAATTTGATCTAACACCCGTTAATAACCAGTTTGCTGATATTCATAAAATGGCGGAAATCGGTTCAAAGGGTGTGCTAGTTCTGATCTCAGAAAGTACAAATGCAGAAAGACCAGGTTTGACACCTTCTGAGCAACTGGTAGGGCATCATATTGAGGAAGCCTTTTTACATGCTGAACGGAAAGTAATCATCTCTACCTTCGCTTCAAATGTTAATCGTATTCAACAAATCGTACATGCAACAATTGCCACCAATAGGAAGTTAGCTTTAGTTGGGCGCAGCATGGTCAATGTTGTGGATGTTGCGATTGAACGAGGTTATTTATTTGTGCCAGAAGATCTGTTAATTGATGCACGAGAAGTTAAATACCTCCCCCCAGAAGAAGTCGTGGTCCTCTGCACAGGTAGCCAAGGCGAGCCTCTTGCAGCACTTGCTCGATTAGCAAATGGCAACCATCGTGAGGTAAAAGTTCTGCCAGATGATACAGTCATTCTTGCCGCTTCTCCTATTCCAGGTAATGAAAAGGGCGTTTCTCGTATTGTAGACAATTTGTTTCAGCTTGGTGCTAAGGTGATTTATGGTTCTTCCAGTCATACAGGTATGCATGTTTCAGGACATGGTCATCAAGAAGACTTGAAGCTGATGCTGACGTTTATGAAGCCTAAATTTTTCATCCCTATTCATGGTGAGTATCGCATGTTACATCAACATCGTTTATTAGCGGAATCTATTGGTGTTCAAAAGGGACATACCTTTATTATGAAAAATGGAGATGTCGTGGACATTGAAAATGCGAAGGCAAGGCAAACGCGTAAAATTCCAGCTGGTGATACGTATGTTGATGGGATTGGCATAGGTGAAGTAGAGGGAATTGTCCTCCGTGATCGCAAGCAACTTTCAGAAGATGGAATGCTTGTTATTGTATTAACACTCAATAAAGCAGATGGTTCTTTTATTTCAGAACCTGATACCATTTCACGTGGTTTTGTTTATGCTAAAGATTTCGAGGCACTGTTAACTAAGGTCAATGTGCTTACCAAAGAAATCGTAAATGAGCTTCAAGAAGAAAGCAGACAGCAAATACATGTCCTACGTCGGGAAATTAAAAGAGCTGTTGGACAATATTTATTTACCCAAACCAAACGAAAGCCAATGATTTTACCGATTATTATTGAAATTTAATAAGTCGGTGCAAGGATTGTCCAATCCATTTTGCACCGACTTATGTTAATTGCTCAACCTTTGAAAAGAATCATTTAGAAAATCTCCATTAAAAACTTTATGTAACATATCAGCATATACATGTTGGAGCTGTTCAAAGCTATGATGTAAGTTTTTTGAATGCTGATTTACTTGGTTTGAAATATTATTGAAATACTGTGGAAGGTCCTCTATCGCTGCGACTAAAGAATCTTTATTCATTAATAAATGTTGAACAGCATTTAATAATTGAGCTGCTCTATGCTGAATATCAAGAGGAGGTAATGCAATTCTTAAACGAAAGATATTACGTCTCTCCTTATTTATTTGAAACCATTTAAAAAAGTGAAATAAATAATCACTGACAACAATGGATTCATTCGGAATAATGGCAATGATATCCTGACCGATACACACAGCTTTTTTACATTGATAAATCAAGGTTTCCTGTAAATTAAATTTATTTAGAAGAATGCTTTTAGCAGGCACGATTGACAAATTAAATGAATCAACTGTGTGATCAACCTTTGGCACTTGACTAAAATCATCTTCTCTCAATAATTGCATTAGCATTTCTTCGGTGATAAAAGGAGTATCTTCCCTAGTAAAACATTGATCATTCACAATCAAATGACCAATTTGTATTTTTGCTATTTCTTCTAAAAAAAACTGCTTCACCATGTATGAACCCTCCAATCCTCTGTCCCAATTAATACCCTTAATACAATCTTCATTAACGCATTATACCTAGCTTTTTATTTAGGTCATTTGTCTGATGAAAAGTATTACTCTAATAATTGTACCATTTTAATGTAACTTTTTCTCCATTATACCACTATAATAGTATAGTCATTTCCCTTGTTTTTCACTAGCTTTTAACATAGAGGTGAATCATATGTCAGATTTTTTAAAGCTAGTAGGTGAACAACTTCGGATTATTCGATTATCCAAAGGACTTAGCCAGGAAGAAGTGGCTGAACGGACAGGGAAGTTAGGTTTCAGTAAAGGAAGAGTTTCTAATATTGAACATGGACAATCTAATATTACCTTAAGTACTTTGGAAACAATCATGAAGGCATTAGACATTACCCCTGAGGAGCTATTTAATTTTCAAAAACTATCTGGCGTTACTGATATTGAGGAAAAAAACCTCATGCTAGACATTCATCGCTCATTACTAAGAGAACGAAATTTAGACGAGGTAAAATATGTAGTTCGTATTACGAAGGATTTTTTAGATACGATTGATTCTCAATCGAAGAAAAACAGCTCCAACGGTCAATGACAATTGGAGCTGTTTCTTTATTAAAATTAACTTTTAGTAGCTACATACCAAACTTTTGACGATAGCCACATTTTCTACATAGTTCTTCAACAGCTTCTCTTCGTGAAAAGCCCTCTACAATCTTATTGGCACGTTCCCCTTCAACAATTTCTGAGAAGGGTTTTTCGTGTACATTCCCTAAATTAATGACACCTTCCCCATCCAAGCAACAAGGCACAACGGTTCCATCCACAAGTATAGCCGCTTGGCTACGCAGAGCGTGACAGAAACCCTTCCCTTCATCCTCTGGTTCTAGGAGACTTGGCCATCTAAATTCATGATCCTGATTTAAATAAACATGAGGGGCAATTTTTACTCCTTTCCCAGGCTCTACTTTTTCTTCTATGCGGTAATCAAGATTATACTCATTTTCTAATATTTCTAAAGTCTCACGGTTACGACGTGCTGCAACATCCGAAACATGATCCTGTTGTAGATTCCATAAACGATAGGAAATAATCGTATTGTATTCCCTTGATTCTCGCACAAAGTTCAAAATATCCCCTAAATATTTTTCACGGTTTTCAGAGCCTTCATGCCCATCAAAGCTATGCAACGAGAAATTAATTTGACGTAATGCTGGTTTTCCTAATATTTTCTCACGATTCTTTTTTATTAGCGTACCATTCGTTGTAATATTGACTTTAAACCCTTTTGCATGGGCAGCATCTAATAGCTGATCGATTCTTGGATGTAGTAATGGCTCTCCTTTTACATGCAAATAAATATATTTTGTATGTGGACGAATTTCATCTAATATTTTATTAAATTGTTCGATTTTTATAAGCCCCTTTGCACGAGCTGTAGGTGGGCAAAAACTACAGGCTAAATTACAAACACTCGTTATTTCTATATAAACCTTTTTAAATGTTCTCAATGTTGCTTCTCCGTTCCCATTCACTAAATAATCAAATCTCATTCATTCTAACAAATTTATTGGATAGATAGCAAAAATCGTTTAGCTTTCATCTGGGCAGTCCTACCTTTTCTCTAGGTAACATGGCTACACGTACAAGTGGGTTCATGAAGCGCTAATATCTTAATAGTAAGATGAAACGAAGGGAGGAGAAACGATGTCTGGTTTTAATTCTAAAAAATTTTATGGACCTGACGAACCTGAGCAGGAATCCTCTAACAAGCAAGGGAAAAATCATATAACGATTAATTTTACATTCAATATAGGAAACACCGATTTCCACTTTGAGCAACGAGCGGAAGGTGGAGGTCAAATCAATCATGATGTAGGCACAAATGCTAACCAAGGTGGACAAAATGCTAGTAACGGTAGTCATACACGAAATGTCAATTCGCAATTTGCTGACGGTAATGGAAGAAGCGGTATTGCTGGTAATCATAATGATGAGGCTGGTGGCCAACAAGGCATAAAAGTACGGGATAGCCTAGTCATTGAAAGTGATATACATTCATCCTCTAATCATAGTGAAAGTAATGAAGAAACTGATGTATTAACTGAAGAAAATGAGTAGATCATGTTGTTGAAAAAAGATGATGTCAACGGCAGAAAAAGCAACTTGGCAAAGTGAGGGGTTGATTTCCATTCCGCCAGCGTCCTTTCCAGAGGGCGTCCGATGAGCCGCTTCACTCACTA
>NZ_JBHERJ010000040.1:0-119802 GCF_043359455.1 Lysinibacillus sp. PWR01
CCTCTAAGAATACAGTTAATGGGCGATTTGATCGCTATGCTACTTTGAAAAAAAGTAAAGACACTTTGCAGCATGGTTGATTGGAGTGGAGCCAGCGTCTGATCTGACCCCAAAAATATAAACTTTTTTACGAAGCTTTTCGATACTCAACGGGACTTTTTCCGTTGAGTTTTATTTTATCCGTTCATGATTGTAGTAGTGGGTATAGTCTACCAACGCTTTTTTGAATTCTCCGTAGTTTCTAAACGTAGTTGTGTACAGAAATTCTGATTTCAGAATACCAAAAAAGCTTTCTATCACGGCATTATCTAAACAATTTCCTTTCCGTGACATACTTTGCTTGATTTCGTGCGTTGCCAATAACGCTTTAAAACGTGGTATTTGATATAACCATCCTTGATCAGAATGCATGATTAAGCCACTCTTTTTCGATAACTTTGTATACGTAAACGCCTTTTTAAAAGACTGTTGAACTAACTCAAAATTAGGTGATTTTGATACCTCATATCCAACGATCTCTCGATTGAATAAATCTAATACAGCCGATACGTAGATTTTTTGACCATTTATTTTAAACTCTGTGACATCGGTTACCCATTTCTGATTGGGTGCAGTGGCTTCAAAATCACGTTGGAAGACATTCTCTGCGACATAGCCCACCGTTCCTTTATACGAACGATATTTTTTAGGGCGTATCGTCCCTTTTAAGCCCAATTCTTTCATCAATCGTTGGACCGTTTTATGGTTGATGAAAATCCCTTCTTTTCGGAGGGCAAGACAAATACGACGATAGCCATAACGCCCCTTATGGTGATGAAAAAGTGTCTGGATTCGTTCTTTAATCGCCTGATATTTATCTGGTTTTACCCATTTTTGAAGATGATAATAATACGTACTTTTCTTAAGTTTCGCTACTTTTAATAGAGCTTGAAGTGGAAATTCCAGCCTTAGCTCATACACAGCTCTCACTTTTTCTTCGGTTTGAAGGCTTCCTTTTCTTGAACTAAGGCTTTCAACTTTTTTAAATAGGCGTTTTCCATCCGTAAATACTCAATTTCCGCTTTTAACTCTTCCGTTGTTTTTTCATTTAAATCGGACGAAGGTGGTTGTTTTTTTGGCATTGATTGGTGCTCCTTTTCTATTTGATAGAGCACCTCTCCAGCCTTTGACATCCATTGTTTTTTCCATCTCCGAATGGTTTCACGAGAAGGAATATTAAACTTCGCAGCAGTCTGAAGGAGCGAATCGCCCGTCTCTATCAGGTGTTGAATTACTTTTATTTTAAAAGAATCTTCGTAATTCGTGAACCCTTGAGGACGAATAATTCCTTCGATGCCATGATAGCGATATAATTCAATCCATAATCGAATGTACTGTCAATCCCTCTGTAATCGATTGGCAATCTGATACGTACTTTCTTTTCCTTCAAAGTAAGCTAGAACTGCGGCTAACTTTTGTTCATCAGAAATCACTAACTGCACCCCCTACAGTAGAATTTTAAGTCCAATATTTTAGGTGCAGTTCATAGCGTCACAGAGGAGACCCTGGAGCGAACGCAGTGAGTGAAGCGGCTCATCGGACACCCATTGGAAAGGACGCTGGCGGAACGGAAATCAACCTCTCACCTTGCAAAGTTGCTTTTTCTGCCGTTGACATCATCTTTTTTCAACAGCATAGAACTTTAGTTGACTTCATCCTAACGGATGAAGTCAACTAAAGTTTGCTGAATTATTTTCGCACCTACAGATAGGGAGGCTTGATGGATTGATTCTGCGGTTACCATTTTTGTAATTGTTTTTGCATAGTCAGTATCTTCGTTTAAAGACATTTGTTTGGATATGTTTATTTCTTGCAATGATAGACGCTCTTCCATTAACTCAACACGGTTTTGCTTTGCTCCGATTTCTGCACGTTTTACTAATAGGGCTTCTGTTAGCGCATCAAGCCCTGGAATAGTGGGACTTGCTCCATTTGTAAAGCTAGCCCCTAACGCCTGGCCAATTTTCTCCCCTGATGTGTCTGAATTCAATAAATCTTGAAGCTCGGTCATGAAGTTGTCAATATTCCCAAACAGGTCAACGCCACCTGTATTAATTTGCACCTTAATTCCATCAAATACATTCACTTCAATCGGTTTTTCTAATCCCGTTAAATCTGTAGGCGTTTGGATTGTCCCATCCGTTTTAAATAGTGGACTACTTGTATTCGTTCCTGAGAAAATATAATTTTCCGCAACCTTTGTGTTGGCTAAATCTTGAATATGCTGCTTAATTTGTGTAATTTCTTGATTAATCTTTTGGCGATCAGCAGTTGTATTCGTATCGTTAGCAGCTTTTACAATTAACGACTTTACACGATTAAGTACATTACCTACTTGATCTAACGCTTTATCTGTTGAGTCTAACCAAGTATGTGCTTGGCGTATATTTCTTTGGTATTGCTCTTTCTTATCTAAATCAATACGGTAGCCCATTCCTTTTACCGCTACTACTGGATCGTCTGATGGGCGGTTAATCATTTTACCAGAGTTAAGCTGATCTTGATATGTTGACATTTTATTGTAGTTTGTATTTAAATTTCGAAGCATATTATTCGATAACATCGATTGTGTAACACGCATATTAAAAACCTCCCTATAATCCTACGCGGCCCATCCCGTTGATGATTTTGTCTAAAGTTTCATCAATTAATGTGATCATTCGTGCATTAGCATTATACGCCTGCTGGAATGTAATCATATTGGTCATCTCTTCGTCTAATGATACCGAGTTATGAGCCGCACGATTGTTCTCGATTTGTAAATGGATTGTCGTTGTGTTAAATTCTAATGTCTTCGCCTGCTGTCCTTTAACGCCAAGATCACCGATAAGTGATTTGTAAAACGTTTGGAATGTACCACCTTGCAAATTTCCTTGGACTGCAGATTGTAATGCAGAAAGAGTTAGCATGTTTTTGTTGTTACTTTCTTCACCTGGTGTATCTGAAACTGCCAATTTTTTAGGCTCCTTAATGCCAACTGAAATATTGCGTGCCGTAATTGCTGTACTAGTCGTATTGTTGATAACAAAGAAGTCTTCACCCATATCACCGTTTAAATCAGCCCCTAATTTATGCTGAGTATTAAACACTGTTGCAAACTCATTTGCTAATAAGTCCAGTTGTGTTAGCATCTCAGGATAAATCCCTTTTCCATTACTATGACCGTAAGCATCGATCAACGATAGAAGTTTCCCTTTACTTGGTTCTAACTGATTATAATTAATTGGAGAAGTAGTGCCATCAATACCAACTACACTAATCTCTTTAAATCCAAAATAGCCATTTGTATTAGGTTCATCGACTTCTCCATTTATTGCTTGATCTGCTGTATCTAGCGTTTGTAGTGTCGTGTAGTCCTTCCCTTTTACAAGTTCAATCGCTGCACTTCCATTGGTTGGTCTAAAAATAACTGTCATGCTTCCTTCAGCAATTGCCAAGGCATTACCGCCCGATTTCTCATACGAAATGGATACAGGAATAATTTCATTTAATCGATCTAATAAAATGTCACGTGCATCATATAAATCGTTCGGCATATAGCCATTCGGCTCGATTGATTGAATTTGCCTGTTTAAATCGGCAATTTGTTTTAATAGGCTGTTCGCTTCGCCTGTTACGACATTGATTTCATTTCCTATATTTCCTTGAATTAACTTTAACTGTGTATCCATATAGTTGAATGACTCTGCTAACGACTGCCCTTTTGAAATCATAACTTGACGCGCTGCCGTATCCTTAGGGTCAGCTATTACGTCTTCCATTGACTTCCAAAATTCAGTAAACGCTTGATTAATCCCAAACTCGGATGGCTCGGACATAATATCTTCCATTTGCGAAATCGATTTGGTTGTCGATTGCCAGTAACCGAGTTTATTTGTTTCTTGGCGGAATTGACGGTCGACGAATTCATCACGTATACGCTGAACCGAATGTGCTTCTACCCCTGTCCCCATATGTCCTGGAAAATAAGGTGTGTTTAATCCTGCCGTTGGAAAACCGGGTGTTGCTTGCATGTTGACACGCTGGCGGGAGTAGCCTAGTGTATTGGCATTTGAAATATTATGTCCCGTTGTATATAAAGCTGATTGCTGTGTGAATAAACCGCTTCGGCTTGTCTCTAAGCCCATAAATGTAGAGCGCATTCTTTTTCCTTCCTTTTCCTCGATCAAGTAAATCAAGCATCCGCTTTCTGCACAAGTGCAAAAATCTATGCTTGAGAATCGAAATATGATTTTTTTGTAACGGTATTGGTGCCACGTACCTCATTGCCAGAGTAATTAAATTGCTCTGGGCGTGGACGTAGCGCATCTAATGTGAGATTCACAAATTGTAGTGACTGGAATACTAATTTTTGATTTAAATCATTTTGTTTACGTAAGTTATCAATAACGAGTAATAGACGATTGCGAACGACTGAAAGGGTTTCTTTTTCAGACTCTTGTTCAGCAGCCTCAATGACATCGGCGACAGTCATTTTGTCAGTAGGAGCGAACCCTTTCGCTCCCAGGTACTCCGTTACCTGTATTTGACGCTGTTGCTCGAGCTTATCAATGGCCGCTACATGTGCCTGCTCATCCTTTAGCATTTGGTCGAGTGCTTGTATGTCACCCACTTTAATGATTTCTGTTTTTTTAAAGGCTAGTTCGAGTAAACTTTTATGCATTCGTTCTAGCTTGGTTAATGTAGAAAAAATCACTTCTATAGACATCTTGCTTAACACCCTTTCTGCTATTCTCTAGAAACGATAATATTTCAACATATCTTTTGCAATTTGACGCGCATTGACTTTGTAAGCGCCGGAATCGATATCTGCCTTGAGCTGTTGCATTCGGTCAGCACGCTCTGAACCGTATGTGGAAAAACCTTGCATTTCCTGCGCTGCCTTTGAAATTTCAATTTTATCGGCAAAGGATGTTTTATTTTCCGTGGATTTAACGTTACGAGTTTGATTTTTATAGGCGTTCACAGCATTGACACCATAAGATGTAATTTTCATAATTCCCCTCCTATCTAAAAAGCTTAACTTATTATTATTTCGGATTGTCTTACAAAATGTGAAGGTTTTACATAAAAAAAGATGACTCCAAAAAAAATTTTAGAGTCATCCCAGACTATAGACAAAGTCGATTTTTTCGACTTTGTCTATTATTTTTAAATTAAAGGGCTATAAGCATGCCCTCATCAGAAACGTCTAGAATTGAAGTATCAATCTGTATGGAATGATCGTACAGGCTTCCAACGTACGTTCAACATCTACGAGTGTGAAGACTGTTCAGGATGTCCATTCCGTTCATCTTGTACAAAAGCAAAAGAAGGCACCAATCGGAAAATCATGTTGAATGAAAAATGGGAACAGCAAAAGAATATGTTAGAGCCAAGCTTTCAGAGGAGAAAACGAATGCTATTTATCGAAAACGCAAAATCGACGTGGAACCAGTTTTTTGGATTCTTGAAGGCTAATTTGGGTTTCACTCGATTTTCTGTACGAGGAAAATCGAGGATAGCAAGCGAAATGGGGCTCGCATTACTGGCCGTGAATTTAAGAAAGTTCACAGCCAGTAGCTAAGGACTATTAAGAGACAACGTTAAAAATAGAAAAGAGGTTGAGATACGGATGTTTCGACAAACAAAAAAAACCGAACTATCCAATGAAACGCTCATGAAGTGTTTCGGAATAGTTCGGTTCTTATATTTATCGTGTTTTGTTATTTTAGAGATTATTCTGCTTTGTGAAGGAACAATTTAGTTATGTCCCTACCTCTTCTCACTAATATAAGCTAGTTTTGTCCTAGCATCTGTTGGAATTGCTACTTTGACTTATCCCGATCTACATGATAAGTCGCTTGATCTCGCTGTTGCACACTTTCGCGGAATTCCTTTGCTGCTTCAAATGTACGAAGGTCCGATTTTAACTCGTCTTGACATTTTGTACATAGTTTACCCTTTGAAGTTAAGTGGCCACAGTTATCACATGGGTAGCCAAGGTTAGGAAACATCGCTGGCTGTAAACGACCTTTCCGAACCCATTTAAATAGTAGATCTTTATCTGCTCCCGTTGCTTCCACAATACGTTCTACTGTTGCCGCACGGTTTTCACGTTTACGTAAGAAACGATAAACGATTTGATAAAGCTCCTCCTCTGATTGTGCACACTTATGACACACTTCTCGGACTCCTGTATAATTAAAAAATTCATTACATTTTGGACAATTACGAACCTCTGCCATTGGCCTTTCCTCCTCTTTCTAGCAAATTTATCTACGAATGCTGTCTCATTAACTATTATACATAATGTATTGGCATTTTCATCCTTCAATTAATGTGAAGTATTGGACATTTTTAGCGCCTGCACGCATTAAAATAGTTGTAGCATGCTGTAGAGTCGTCCCTGTGGTTTTTATATCGTCAAAAAGAAGATAATTTTTATGTTCGACTTGAGCACCCTCCTTTAAGCGAAAAAGTGGAGCTACATGTAGACGCTGCTCTCTATTTTTTGAGCTTTGTGTTTCTGTCGTTGTCTTTTCTAATAATTGAATAAAAGGAATATGAGCTGCCTTTAATAGTTCATCAGTATGTGAGAAGGTACGTTCCTGTTGTTTAAGAGGGTGCATTGGAATGGGTAAAATAATCGCCTTTTCTTTGGTGAGACAATTATAAAGCTCCTGTCGAAAAACCTTTGCAAGAGCTACATCTTGAAGAAATTTTAACTGGTGTAAGTAATCCTTCATCGCCTCATTATATTGATAGAGGGATGTAGCAGATTGTGAAGGTGCAAAACGAGCGACACATCTTTCACATATAGTTGGAGAGAATTGCTTGGTTAAAATCATTTTCCAGGAAATAGTTATTTTTAATGGCTGTGTACACATTAAACAACGGGATTCCATTTTATTCATTCAGAGAATCCCTTCTTATTATAAAATTGAATTTTCGCACATGCCTCATCCATTTCTACCGTGATACCGTGATGAAAGAAAAGGACTTCACCATCAGGAAATTGAACATTTCGTCCAACTCGACCTGCAATCTGAATGAGGGCACTGGGGGTAAAAATCAATGACTCTGCCCCTATAACGGCCACCTGTACATTGCTAATTGTAATGCCTCTTTCTAATATGGTTGTTGTTAATAAGCCCGGAACTTCTTTATTTCGTAGCTTTAACACCTTCTCCTTCCGCTCTGGGTCAGCTGCATGCACAGCTAATATGTTTTCATTTACCTCTTGTACAAGAGGTGCTGCACTATTCATTAGGGCAATTGTCGGGAAAAATAATAAAAAGGGTTCCTTGTGGTGTAAGCGTTCTTCTATCCATTTTTTCAACCTGCTGGGGATTTTACCTCGCTTGAAGCATTTATCATAGCCCCATAAAGCACGAACTTGTGGAACTGGTAATGGATGATTATGATAGCGTTTTGGAATAAAAGAGTAGCTTTCTTGCTGGTAAGTATGGATTAAGGATGATGATGGGGTTGCTGTCACAAATACGAGAGGAGCATTTTCCTTTTTAGCCTTTTCTACTGCTCTTTGTAGGGTTGCATCAAATGTATAGGGAAAAGCATCTGCCTCATCTACAATCATGACATCGAATGCCTTATCAAATCGGTAGAGCTGATGGGTCGTTGCTATAACAAACTGCGCATAGCCATTTTGATAAAGTGCTCCACCGTATAAAGCATGAATGATTGTTTCAGGAAAAGCCTGTTGAAAGCGTGGATACAGTTCTAACACTACATCTGTACGTGGTGTAGCAATACAAACGCGTAGCCCTCGCTTTAATGCATCATAGACAGTAGGAAAAAGTAGCTCTGTTTTGCCTGCACCGCATACAGCATGAATTAAATGCGATCGTTTTGCTTTCACACTCGCTAAGGTTTCATTAGCTGCCTGTTGCTGTAGTTCGGTGTATTGACCCGACCATTTTAATGCGTGCTTATTAATCTTTATCGACTTGGGGCCAGTCCAAATGATTAATTGTGTACAGCTACTTACTCTACCCATCTTTATACAGTGTCGGCAATACACACATTTTCGTCGACATTTTGAGCAATCGAATTTTGTGAATAATTGCGGGTCTGTATTGTGGCAACGATTGCATTTCATAACGGGCTTCATTTGAATTCCTTCTATATATACTGACGTATTTTCGCTGTATCGCTTTATCAATATCTTCTGCTGAAAATGGTGAATGATCTTTTAACCAAATACGTCCTTCATGAAAATCACGTAATGCTGGTGGCAACAACCAACCTCTATATCTCATTACATTTTCTCCTTTCATAGAAAAAAAGCCTCTACTTTTACTGTAGAGACTTCCTTACAATTCGTTATTTTTTTGTCCACCCTAATCCCATTGACCCTTCACCTAAATGGGTACCGATAACAGGACCAAAATAGCTCAATTTAAAGTTTACGTTCGGGTAAGTTGAGGCTAATTGCTCTAGCCATTCTTGCGCTTCAGCAGGGCAATTCCCGTGAATGACAACAGCGTCCATTGCTTCATACTTTTTGGCATCCTCTGCTAGCAATTCCTCAGCGCGTTTCAATGCCTTTTTACGTGTACGGATTTTTTCGAAAGGTACAATTACCTTGTCCACAAAATGTAAAACAGGCTTTACTTGTAATAAACCACCAATTAATGCTGCCGCAGAAGATAGACGCCCACCACGCTGTAAATGTGCTAAGTCGTCTACTATGAAGTAAGCACGAATATACTGCTGCATGTCCGCTAATGCTGCAAGTATATCTTTTGCTGAATGGCCCTCTTTCGCCATTTCAGCCGCTCTTAAAACGTAAAAGCCTTGAACAGCACAGGATATTTCACTGTCGAAGGCATAAACTTTAATACCTTCCACCATTTCACCTGCCTGCACTGCACCTTGGTATGTTCCACTAATACCACTCGATAAATGGATGGAAATTACCTCATCATAATCCTTTGCTAGCTCATCAAAAAGAGCGACAAATTCTCCGATTGGAGGCTGCGTTGTTTTGGGAAATTCTTTGGTACCACGCACCTTATCATAAAATTCAGATGCTGTGATATCTACTTCTTCTGCAAATAATTGACCTGAGATATTGACACTTAAAGGTATCATGTGAATGTTTAAGCGTGCACGTTCTTCAGCTGTAATATATGCAGTACTATCTGTTACGATTGCCGTCCTCATCCATGTCCACTCTCCTATGATTCTTAGTTTACAATCTATTTCTTCTTGGTGCAATTGTTGTTCGTTTGTACTGTCGCTTCGGTTTCGCATAAACTACGGAAAACAAAAAGAAATGAATGTGAAATGAATGACGAACGTGGGATTCACGTTCTCGTCTTTCTAGAGTTATGCTAGTAAGCTAGCTTCCATTTCACATTCATTGTCTATGTATAATAGGCATATCTTCACTCAATTCTTATGTTGAATGAAGATAGCTTCTGTTAATTTCCTGTACTTGACTGTGAGTCATCACCAATATAAAAGACACTTGTCACTTTCCAATCGTTGTCCTCTTTGATAAAGACTGTTACCTGACGTCCTGCACTTTCATGTTCGACATTTGTCTCAAGCTGAAGTGAGTGCATTTTCATGTTGGCAAATACTTGCGCCTCTTTTGATTCATACTTGGCAATTGTTACATTTTCTACTTCACGCTTAATATCAAATTGATCAAATACTTCTGTTGCATATGTTTTTTCTTCATCGTATTTAAAACCCTTTGGATTTTTCGAGATAGTATTCATATAACGATCAATTTCTTCAGCATTTAATGCAGCAATATACTCATCAAAAGATGCTAAAATCGCTTTTTCATCTTCCGCTGGTACATTATCAGCCTTTTCTACGTTTCCACCCATCATTTCAAAGCCGACTGTACCATCCTCTATTACTTTATCTCGTTCTTCATCACTCATCTTCTCATCTTTATTACCACAGGCAGTTAACACTAATAAGATTAGAACTGCTAGAAAACTTTTCTTTAACATCAAAAAACCTCCCGCGCATATTGTAGCATATAAATGCTTTCGTAGGAATTTTGTTGTGCATTTTCAACATTTAGGTGCTACATCTTCCTTATGACGCATTAGGCTGTAAAATGTTGCATGATCTGCTAGTTTTCATGTTTATACGTACGAATAGTAATGTTACAAAATTGTGAATAACCTGTTCATCATGGGGTAAGCTCAATACAAATTATTACCAAAAAACAATAAAAAACTGTTTTAAAAACTACTTCAATAGAAAGTAGCTTTTAAAAACAGTTTTAGCAATTATCGTACTTCAACCCAGCCATTTTTAATAGCTGTTACAACTGCTTGTGTACGGTCATTCACATTCATTTTTTGTAGAATACTTGATACGTGGTTTTTAACCGTCTTTTCAGAGATAAACAGCGTCTCACCGATTGTACGGTTTGATTGGCCATCTGTTAATAACTGTAATACTTCACATTCACGTTTTGTTAGTAAATGGAATGGACGACGAATTTCCGTTTGATGGAAGTTTCCTTTATTTTCGTGTTCTGAAAGTCTTCTAAACTCTGCTACTAGGTTTTTTGTTACTTTTGGATGTAAATAAGAACCACCGTTAGCAACGACTTTAATCGCCTCAACGATTTCATCTGCATCCATCTCTTTTAACATATAGCCAAGAGCACCTGATTTTAATGCATGTGTAACATATGTTTCATCATCATGTATGGACAGCATAATCACTTTGGCATCTGGAAATTCAGAAATTAACTCTGCCGTTGCTTCTACGCCATTTTTTCCTGGCATGTTAATATCCATAAGTACTACATCTGGTACATTTTCAGCATATAACGTAACCACATCTGTACCATCGTCACCTTCTGCTACTACATCAAACGTATCTTCAAAATCTAAAATGCGTTTTACTCCTTCGCGGAATAGCTGGTGATCGTCTACAATAATAATCTTTGTCATTTGTCTTTACCCCCTAAATTTCTGCAACAGTTACATCATTCTACTTCAAGCGGTATTTTAAATAACACCGTCGTACCTCGATTGATTTCACTAGTAATGTTGATGGTACCATTTAAAATTTCGATACGTTCTTTCATTCCTAAAATCCCAAAGGAATGGTCTTTCACTACTTGTGGGTCAAAGCCTATACCATCATCTTTTACAACAATATTGACGGCATCTTTTAACCATTCAAGCTTCACCCAAATGTCTTTACACTTTCCATGCTTCATGGCATTTGTTACACATTCTTGCACTAATCGGAAAATGGATACTTCATAATTTGAAGGTATACGTTTTTCTGTACTTCTCGATTGGAAATGAATTTCAACACCTGGATTATATTCAGTTACTGTCGATAAATACTTCTTTAATGTCGGAATAATTCCCAAATCATCAAGTGCCATTGGTCGTAGATCATAAATAATACGTCGCACCTCAGATAAAGCATTACGAACCGTTTTCTTTAAATCGGTAATTTCAGCTAAAGCCTTTTCAATACCTTTTTCACGATACGTTCTATCTATTAAATCAGTGCGCATGAGTACATTTGCAAGCATTTGAGCAGGTCCATCGTGAATCTCTCTTGATAAACGCTTCCGCTCTTCTTCTTGAGCTGCAATAATACGTATCCCAAAATCTTGCTTCATTTTTGCTTGTTCAAGGGCTAAACCAACATTTTTCAAATCTGAAGTTAAGTAATTCAAAACGACATTTACCTGATTGACAATATGATCAGCACGTTCAATCGTATCGAGTAATCCTCTTAATCTTCTCTCTAGATCATCTCTTTTATCCCGTAGCTGTTTTTCTTGTGTTCTAATAACGGAGAGCTTTACTTGAAAATCATGTGCAGTTTCATATGCTTCTCTAACTTGTTCTTCGGTATAATTATCAAAAGCTTTACTCACTAATACAAGTCGTTGCTTAGCAAGCTGCGTACTTTTTTCCAATGCATCGCCATCATCAATTACGATTGATATTTGTTTTCGAACAATTTCTAGCTCTTTTTGCATATCTTCAAAGCTTCTGCGGCTTTGTTCACTTATAATAAAGATATCATCCTTTGAGCTCATGATTGTATCTAACATTCGATTGAAAATGTCATCAAGCGACTTTAAATCGAAGGTATCATTTGAAAACATAGTATACTCCCCAGTCTAATGTCTTATGATTACTTACTAATTTAATAGACTAAAATCACATATTCCCTAGTCTACACCTATTATAGCATTACCATGCTAAAATTTAATGCTTTTTCTTCATGAAAATTATAGAATAGAACTCTAGTTAAAAGGAGATTGATACGAATGAGAGAAAACTATTTAACTGTAAAAGGATATGGTGAAAGCGAAATCGTCATTTCCAAATCTCGCTTTCTCACTTATATAGAACGTGCAGAAACGGAAGAGGATGCAATTTCTTTTATAGATGGTATAAAAAAATTGCATCATAATGCAACACATAACTGCTCTGCTTATATTATTGGCGAGCATGATCATATTCAAAAGGCAAATGATGATGGGGAACCTAGCGGTACAGCAGGCGTCCCTATGTTAGAGGTCTTAAAAAAACAAGGGTTAAAAGATACGGTCGTTGTTGTGACTCGCTATTTTGGAGGCATTAAGCTCGGTGGTGGTGGTCTCATTCGTGCTTACGGAAAAGCAACTACAGAGGGATTGATTGCTGCACAGGTAGTTGAACGTAAACTGCATCATTTCATGAAAGTAGCAATTGACTATACATGGCTAGGAAAAGTCGAAAATGAAATAAGAAGTTCATTATATACTTTAGAGGAAATACGCTATTTGGAGGGTGTTGAAATCATTGTTTCTGTGCCAAAAGAGGAAGAGGAACAGTTCCGAAGTTGGATAACAGAAATGACTAATGGACAGGCTTCCACCACTTTCGAAGATGCTCAATTTGTAGAATTTATTGTCAATTAAATAGTTTTAATTGTCGAAACTAAATATGCATAGTATAATTTTTTTGTTAAGCTATTTTATTGTCCACACAATTACTGAGTTAAAATTGAATAAAATTTAGCTTCATCGCATTATTATTCCCAATAATTAGAGGAGAATATATCTATTATGAAAAAAAGATCTGTTAGTCCAAATAAAAAGAGATCTTCTAAAGCTTCCTTAATTATAAAAGTTACACTACTCCTTGTTGCCAGCTTGGTGATTTGTGTAACGGCTTATGCTGTTTACCTTACAAAACAGGTAGAGCATGCTGCAGACTCAGCATATGAGGAGTTAGAAGGTCGAGAGGTTTCTACGCAACGTGTAGAGAAAGTAGAGCCTGTACAAGATAATGTATCTATTTTATTTGTAGGGGTTGATGATAGTGATAATCGCGGGCAAGGTTCAGACCATTCACGCTCCGATGCACTTGTTTTAGCTACATTAAATAATAAAACCCATACAATTAAAATGTTAAGCATTCCTCGTGATTCATACGTTTATATTCCTAAAGTAGGTTATAAAGATAAAATTACCCATGCTCATGCTATGGGTGGAACACTTACTACAATCGAAACAGTAGAGGAACTATTTGATATTCCTATCAATTACTATGTACGTATGAATTTCAATGCCTTTATTGATGTAGTCGATGCTTTAGGTGGTATTGAAGCTGAAGTACCATATGCTTTACATGAATTAGATGAGTTTGATAAGTTTACAATTAACTTGCAGCCAGGCTTACAGCATTTAAATGGTAGTGAGGCACTTGCACTCGCAAGAACACGTAAACAAGATAATGATATTGAGCGTGGTAAACGTCAACAAGAAATTCTTTCTGCGATTATTAAAAAAGTCGCTTCTGTTAAGTCCGTTACGAAATATGATGATGTCATTAAAGCTCTTGGTGATAATATGAAAACAGATATGACATTCACTGAAATGAAGTCCTTCTTATCTTACTTATCAAAAGGCGCACCACGTATCGATTCCTTAACATTAGATGGCACGGATGATACATCTACTGGTATTTATTATTACCAGTTAAATCAAGATTCTGTTGAAGAAACAAAAGAGATTTTCAAAAACCATCTTGGCCTAAATGAACAATCATCGAGTCTAACAAGTGGCAATACAGGAACAGATAGTGCTGCTAGTAGTGATGACAATTCAGTTATTGAATAGACCTTTCAGACCATAGACAAACAACTTGTCTATGGTCTTTTTATGCGAATTCTCCATTTGTTTGACTACCCTTATCATTTACCCCGCCTAGTAATCGATAAACAAGCTTATTTAAATTTCCCTTCTCTTCCATTCCCTATACATAAACAACGGATTAGAAAGCGTTTCTCGGTGTCTAGCAACTCAC
The DNA here is from genome assembly GCF_043359455.1 of Lysinibacillus sp. PWR01. Taxonomy (NCBI): domain Bacteria; kingdom Bacillati; phylum Bacillota; class Bacilli; order Caryophanales; family Bacillaceae; genus Lysinibacillus; species Lysinibacillus sp. PWR01. The sequence goes on from NZ_JBHERJ010000040.1 coordinate 14,349, forward strand.
CGTTAAAGTCTTTTTAACAACAAAAAAGCAATCACACAAATTGTATGATTGCTTATATTTTATTTACTAAATATCCGTACAAAATTCAATAATGGTTTATAATTTTTACCAGCCAACCCGATAACCTCTACAAAGATTTCAATAGCTGTTAGGATGACCGCTACAAGTAAAATAGCTCCCCAAACCTTTGCCATAGAGAAAATGATAGCTGCTAAACCAAACATCACTGCAATTCCGTAAATGATTAGGACTGTTTGTCGATGTGTAAAGCCCATATCGAGTAATCGATGGTGTAAGTGTGACTTATCAGGATCAGACCATTTCTTCTTCATACGAACACGACGGACAATCGCAAAGAACGTATCAGAAATCGGAACACCAAGAATAATAATTGGAATGATTAAAGCTACAAATGTAATATTTTTAAAACCAAGTAACGCTAACACAGAAATCATAAATCCAAGGAACAATGCCCCTGTATCACCCATAAAGATTTTTGCTGGGTGGAAATTATAAAATAAGAAACCAAGTGAAGCTACAGCTAAAATGGCTGCTAACGCTAAAACAAACACATTACTCATAATAAACGCCATGACAGCTAATGTAATAAGTGCAATTGTAGAAACCCCTGCAGCTAAACCATCTAAGCCATCAATTAAATTAATGGCATTTGTAATACCGATAATCCAAATAATCGTTAATGGTATACTTAGTAAACCAAAGTCTAATGTACCTAAGAACGGTAGATTTACCATTTCAATTTCAATACCGCCTACAAAAACAACAATCAGGGCAGCAACTAACTGACCAAGCATTTTTGCTTTAGCAGAAATCTCACGCATATCATCAATAACACCCGTGATCACGATTATACAAGCACCAATAATGATAGCTAATAAAGCTTCATTACTACCATGTTTCGTATGGACTAAAAAAGAATATAAAATCGTCACGCCAATTATAAAGGCAAGGAAAATGGCCAAACCGCCAAGTCTTGGCATAATTCGAGCATGTACTTTTCGATAGTTTGGTGCGTCAACTGCACCTATTCTAAACGCTAAACGTTTCACTAATGGAGTTAACAAAATGGATGCAACGAATGCTGCTATTAAAGACACGTAAAGCATGTCTCTCCTCCTCAAATAAATAATCTACATTGAAATCCAAATTGATTATAGCATGAACAAGCATTGAAATATACTTTTTCTAAACATTTTCCACGATTTCACAAATATTTTGTACATTTTAGCATTAATAGATTCCTATATAGTCAATTGTAGTCACCATTCGCAAAATTTGATAGAATAATGGAGTGTCTAGCATGTAGACAACATTAAAGGAGCGTATATTTCATGTTCTCAATTTTCAAAAGCAACAAAGAGCAAACTAGTGCTCGTCAATTAAAACGCTACTACAAAATAGTAGATCAAATTAACAATCTTGAAGAAAAATATGTTAACAAGTCAGATGCTGAATTACGAGAAATGACTTTTATTTTCAAAGATCAATTAGAACAAGGTGAGCCTCTTACATCGATCATCCCAGACGCATTTGCTGTTGTACGCGAAGCCTCAAAGCGTGTATTAGGAATGCGTCATTTTGATGTACAGCTTATCGGTGGTCTGGTATTAACTGAAGGCAATATTGCTGAAATGCCTACTGGTGAAGGTAAAACACTAGTTGCTTCCCTGCCCTCTTATGTACGTGCATTAGAAGGTAAAGGAGTTCACGTCATCACAGTAAATGATTACCTGGCAAAGCGTGACTATGAGCTAGTTGGTCAAATCCATCGTTTCCTTGGGTTAACTGTTGGTTTAAATGTACCGATGATGGAGGCTGATGCAAAGAAAGAAGCCTATAATGCAGATATTACATACGGTGTGGGTACTGAGTTTGGCTTCGATTATTTACGTGACAATATGGCTTATAGCTTAGCAGATAAAGTACAACGTCCTTATCACTTCGCTATTATCGATGAAGTGGATAGTGTATTAATCGATGAAGCGAAAACACCGTTAATTATCGCAGGTAAAATGCCTTCTAACGATGAGTTACACCGCATTGCTGCTATGTTAGCTAAACGTTTCAAGAAAGATGAAGATTATGACTTTGATGATGAAACAAAAGCTACTTCTCTAACAGATAAAGGTATTGAAAAGGTTGAGGCTGCCTTCAATATCGATAATTTATATGACTTAGAACACCAAACACTCTTCCATTATGTCATTCAAGCAGTACGTGCGCATGTTATGTTTAAGCGCGATGTTGATTACATTGTGAAAGAGGATAAAATCGAGCTTGTTGATATGTTTACAGGTCGTATTTTAGAAGGTCGTTCACTTTCTGATGGCTTACATCAAGCAATTGAAGCTAAAGAAGGTGTAACGATTACGGATGAAAATAAATCAATGGCTCAGGTCACAATTCAAAACTATTTCCGTATGTATCCAAGGCTTTCCGGGATGACGGGTACAGCGAAAACACAGGAAAAAGAAATTCGAGAAGTGTACGGCATGGAGGTTGTGCAAATACCAACAAACCGTCCACGTCAACGTATTGATCAGCCTGATATTATTTTTAGCACACAGGAAGCAAAATATAAGTATGTTGCTGCTGAGGTTAAAAAGCGGCATGAAAAAGGCCAGCCAATTTTAATTGGGACAACATCGATCTTACAGTCTGAAACTGTAGCTGACTATCTGAAAAAGGAAAAATTAACATTCCAATTACTTAATGCAAAAACAGTTGAACAAGAAGTTGAACTTATTTCACAGGCTGGTCAAAAGGGTCGTATTACGGTAGCGACAAATATGGCTGGTCGTGGTACGGATATCATGCTAGGCGCTGATGTACATGAACTGGGTGGTTTATATGTAATTGGGACTGAAAAGCATGAAAGCCGCCGTGTAGACAATCAGCTACGTGGGCGTTCAGGCCGTCAAGGTGATGTAGGCGAAAGTCGCTTCATTCTCTCTATTGAAGATGATATGTTCCGTCGTTACGCAAAAGACGAAGTTGAAAAATTCTCTGCAAAAATGATTGTAGATGATACAGGTATTATTCAAAATAAAGAGGTTCAGGAGCTTATTGATCGAACACAACGTATTGTTGAAGGTTCCCAATATGGCATGCGTGAATACAATTTAAAATTAGACGATGTTATCAATGACCAACGTACCGTTCTTTATGGACTTCGCGACAAAATTTTAGGTGGCGAAGATTTAATGGGTGAACTGAAAAAAATGCTACGTGAAACAGTTGATTTTGCTGTTCATGATGCAGCGCCAGAAGATGTATCTCCAATTGAATGGGATTATGATCAAATGGAGAATGCGCTTAACTCTTTATTCATCACACCTGTTTCAATCAACCGAGAAGTTGGAAGAACAAAACAAATTCTTGCTGACATTCAACCTTCTGAACAAGAATTACTGGATCAAATGGAGACATTCGCTGAAAATGAAAGAGTCATAGAAGTACTTCCTCAAATCATGCTTAGCCATATTGATAGCGGCTGGATCAAGCATTTAGAGGCAATGACACATTTAAAAGAAGGCATCGGTTTACGCCATTATCAGCAAGAAGATCCAATGCGAATTTACCAGCGTGAAGGCTTAGAATTATTCGGTAAAAATTTCCAAGAATTACGTCGTTCTATTATTATAGAAATTACAGGCTTCATGAAAACAGTTGAGGCACAACAGGAGGAACAATAATGGGCTTATTTTCATTCTTTAAAAAATCAGATAAAGTTGTTCAAGAAAATACAATTGACTCAAAAGATTTACTAGGAAATACTGCAAAAAACACTGGTGATAATCGCGATGTGGAAACAAAATTATCATTCCATCCAGAATGGGATGTACCACAAGAGCAAAAATACATTTTCAACTTCCTAGCAAATGAGCTAGAGCCATTGAAACCAAATCAATTATCGCTTTCTTCTATTAGTATTGAAGAAGGTCCTAGTGGAAAATGGTTAGTTCGCGCATTTTTCCGTTCTTCTTTACCTCAAGCTATTGAGCTAGGTGAAATTGAGCTTTTCATCATGGATAAAAACGATGAGCTTGTTGCATCTAAAAAATTCGATTTTAAAGCTCTTGGCACAATCCAAGCAGAAAGTGCTCGCCCATGGGTATTCGAATTTGAAAAATCTACAATTAAAGTAGATGAAGTGCCCGAAGATGGTTGGAAAATTGCCTTTAACCTCGTTTCCCTTCGTGGTCATCAATTAGAATTAGATCCATCCTGGGAAAAACAGTTACCAGCAGAACAAAAAGAAGAGCTAGAAAAGATCGTGAAAACACTACCAAAGCTAGGCGAAACAGAAGTAAATTTCACAGGTTTACAGGCAAAACTAGCTGACAATGGCAATTTAAACGTATCCATCTTTATTCGTAATGGACACAACAAAGCAATTAATCTAGAACAATTACCACTAGAAATTATCGATGCTACAGGTAAACAAATTGCCAAAGGCTCATTTAAAATGGATCCAATCTTAACTGTGCAACCAAATTCAACAAAGCCTTGGACATTCATATTCCCAGCAGAGCTTGTTGATGCAAAAGACGCTGACCTCTCTCGTTGGACAGCACGTGTAACACAATAACCTAATAAAACCCCCTCACTTTTTGTAGAAGGGAGTTTTGCTCAAATTAAAAGCGATTTTTGCCTAGGCAAAAATCGCTACTTTTTATTTCACACTGTCAAAACGCTTGTAAGCTACTAATTTAGAAGACCAGTAAGAGTACGTAACATCCGATATTTCTACACCATCTGTACCCGCATGAATGAATTTATTATCACCGAGATAAATTCCCATATGAGAAATACCTTCTTTATACGTATTTTCAAAGAATACTAAATCACCAGGTACCGGATTTTCTACATGGGTTGTATTGCCATAAAAATAACCTTCACTGCTTGCTCTTCCTATTTTTAAACCACCTTGATTAAAAGCATAAAAAATAAAGCCACTGCAATCAAGACCTACTGGTGTATTACCACCGTATAGATAGGGTGTTCCAACCAATGTATTGGCAACTTCAACTGTTTTGTTATAAATCGCTTGTCCATTAGATGTAGGATCTTTAGCGGTTACTTTTGATGGAGTGCCCGTACCTGAAGTCACATTATTATGTATAGTATCACCATCGGGTATCACTGCGCCTTGAGAAACCTTCAATACTTGTCCAATAAAAATCGTGTCTTTTTCAAGCTTATTCCAATCCATTATATCCTTAATCGTCACATTATATTGCTTTGCGATTTTTGATAATGTGTCACCTTTTGCTACTGTATGTGAGCTAGTTGTTGGTTTTACAGATGTTGATGGAGAGGAAGGCTTTACTCCCTCATTCGTAGATTGTTTTTGAATCTCAAGCTTTTGAGCTACATAAATCGTATCTTTCGATAGATTATTCCACTTCATAATATCCCCAATAGAAACTTGATGATTTTGGGCGATTTTAGTTAAAGTATCTCCTTTTTGTACAGTATATGTTGCTGCTTCTGCTGTTTGTAGTGCTAAAAATGAAGTTGCTATAGTACTTAAAACAAGAATTCTCCATTTTTTTGTCTTTTGCATACCAAAGTGCCTCCGTTCGTGCTAGAATATTCCCTTGTGTGTCTATCATACTAGATAACTACCTCATGAAAAATCGGAAAAACTGACTATTTTTCAAACATTATAGCAAACTTATAGAATACGACGAAATCCGACTATATTGAAATACTATTTCGATTGCAAGATTAGTGTTCCTATGATAACATACACTTCTGTATTTAAAATTTTTAGAAAGTTTTAGCTTTTCAATCTTAAAGGAGTTTTTATACTTATGAAGAACATCTTGCATTTCATCAAAGGAAATTTAGCAGTAGGTTTACTACTATTTGCCTTGTTCTTGGGTGCTGGCAATATTATTTTTCCACCGTTATTAGGCCAACAAGCAGGTGAAAACATCACTGTAGCCATGATTGGTTTCCTTATAACAGGTGTTGGTTTACCACTACTAGCGATCGTTGCAGTTGCCAAAGCAGGAGGCGATTTGCAGCTGCTTGCAAACCGTGTTAGCCCTGCTTTTGGTGTGATTTTCACCTCAATTGTCTATTTAGCGATTGGACCATTCTTTGCTGTACCACGAACAGGGTCTGTATCCTATGAAATAGGCATTGCGCCATTCCTCTCTGAAGCTATGAGGGATCATTGGGCGCCACTATTTATCACATCTATTTTGTTTTTCACTTTAATTCTTTATTTATCCATTAATCCTTCGAAGCTTGTTGATCGAGTAGGCAAAATTTTAACACCTGCCCTGCTTTTTGTTATTTTATTGCTTGCTGTTAAAAGTTTTATCTCTCCAATGGGAGAACCAGGAGAAGCTGTAGGAAACTATAAAGTGTCACCTTTAGCTGAAGGTTTTGTACAAGGTTACTTAACAATGGACGTTCTAAGTGCTCTTGTTTTTGGTATCGTAATTTTACAGGCCTTGCGTGATATGGGTATGAAGGATACGAAAAAACAAGTAAAAACAACGATTTTTGCCGGTGTCGTTGCTGCTATTGGTTTATCATTTGTCTATATCTCTCTAGGCCATATTGGTAACACAAGTATCAGTGCAATCGGTATCTCTGATAATGGCGGAAATATTATTGCAAAATCAGCTGAGGTGCTCTTTGGAAGCCTTGGAAGTATTATTTTGTCTGCGACTATTTTACTAGCTTGTATATCAACAGCTGTCGGTTTATTAACTGCCAATGCACAGTTTTTCCACAAGCTCTTCCCCAAAATTTCGTACAAAACGTTTTTAATTGTCTTCACTATTTTTAGTACAGCTATTACAAATGTAGGGCTTTCAACAATAATTAATGCGTCACTACCTGTACTCTTAATTATTTATCCTTTAGCTATGGTATTGATGGTCTTATCACTAGCAGATCATTTCTTTAAAGGTGGACAAATTGTTTATATTTTAGCGCTCGTTCCAACTTTCCTTGTTAGTCTATATGGTGGTTTAAAACAAATGAAAGTTGAAATTACACCTTATGAAAATATCCTGAAAGCATTGCCAATGTATGAGCAAAATTTAGGGTGGCTTTTACCAGCTATTGTTGGTGCAGTAATTGGTTTTATTATTCATAAATTGATAAAAAAATAATATACAAGAATCTGCTTATCCTCTAGTGACAAGCGGATTCTTTTTCTATCTCATATAAGTCCACCACTATAGTTATGGCTTCATGTATAATAAAAATCAGATACTCAATTGCAAAATGTAACCATCCAATTAATACCATAACATACTACATTCTATTTTGAGTTCTAGAAAAGAGGTGTCCAATGAAAAAGTTAATATGGTCATTCGCATTTGTTCTAGGCTTCTTTCTTCTCCCTTTTACAACGACTCACGCTGCTGAAAATGATCAACAGCTTATCAAGGAAATTAAGGAGATTGTGAAAGATACTTACGTTGGAACAATTAATGGAAACTTAGAGAAGGCTACATCCATCTCAGAAATCATGAGTATGCTTGATCCTTACTCAACCTATTTCACTAAGCAAGAATTCGAAAATTATATGAATAGCATCAACCTAGCTACTATAGGGATTGGTGTTGTGATTGAAGAACACGAAGATGGAATTCATATTTTACAAGTAATTGAAGGAAGCGGCGCATTTGAGGCTGGTGTTCAGGCTGGAGATATCATCATTGGCGTTAATGGCGAATCTATAATTGGTCGCTCTACACAAGAGGCATCCTCCCTATTAATCGGTAATGAAGGAACTAAGGTGGAAGTTACATTAAAGCATAGTGATGGTTCAACAACTACGAAAACTATTACACGTAAAAAATTCACTTTACCGAATGTACAAACTGACCTACTATTTGGAAATGTGGGCTATATTTCATTAGCCTCTTTTTCAGAGGATGGCGCACAGCTTGTCAAAAATGCAATGATTGACTTAAAAAAGCTTGGTGCAACATCGTTCATCTTAGATTTACAAAACAATGGTGGCGGTTATGTGACAACAGCTGAAGAACTTACAGGATTATTCCCATCTGCTAAAGTTGCCTATTTATTAGAAGAAGCACAAGCCTCTTATACAATACCAGCAGTTCAACAAGATACTAAGTTTCCAAAAAATACGCGTATTCTTGTCAATCGCTATAGTGCAAGTGCTTCTGAAATGCTTTCTGCCTCATTAAAAGATCAAAAAGCTGCTATTTTATACGGAGAAACAACCTACGGGAAAGGTGCAATGCAAGGCTTTTATACATTACATGATGGAAGCTATTTAAAGCTCACAGTTGGTAAATTTACGGGTCCTGCGGGTCATACCATTCATGAAGTAGGCGTTAAACCAAATGTTCAGACGACAACAGCACCTATTTTCCAGGCACATTATGATGCATTGAAGGAGAAGTATCCTAAATATAAACAACTCTCTACTGTAAAAAGTATTGCTGATACGGAAAAATTCACAGTGAAATTCCCTTCAGCACTTACTTCACAAATCGCCAAGAGCAACATTCAACTGGTTGCTTTAGGAGCTAAGGAAGTACCCGTAACAGTTAAAATTGAAGGGCGTTCAATAACAGTTACACCTAAGAGTGCTTTATCAGCGGATCAGGAATATATGCTACTTCTTCACCCAAGAAGCAAAGATCAAAAAGGCTACTATCAGCATATAAGAATAAACAATTAAAAAATCCTGTCATCGATAATAAGAATCGATGACAGGATTTTTTATATCACTTCTTTAGTTTTCCAAAAATATAATTGTACAATATCATTTGCAAGTTCTGCAGGTAATCTTTTTTCTTCTAATAAATTCGTTATGATTAATCTTTCTATTGACCCTACCAAACTATCTATCATTATTTTTATATCCACACTATACAGTAGAAGATCTTTGTCACAATCATGCAGATAAATAAGGTGGATCAATTGCTGTGTCAGTTGGTTTTTTACTAAATGAGCTTGCTTGGATTCAACAAAGCCTATTTTAGTTAATTCAGGATTTTCAATAATATAAACAAACAGGTTCAATAACCTTTGCTCTAGTAGCGTGACAAAACCCTGTAATCCGTTTTCAATAATGTCAGTAGACTTATTATTCATTACCGCAAAGAATCCACTTTGAAATTGCGCATTCAAATCGTTATAAAGGGCATCCTTGCTTTTAAAATAGAGATAAAAAGTAGGCTGAGTTACATTGGCAGCCTTTACAATGTCACTAATTTTTGTGTGATGATAACCTTTATCAGAAAATAGCTCTATCGCTTTTTCAAGTAATAGTTGTTTGCTTTGTTCTCCATTTGAATTAAATTTTCTGCCTCTTGCCATACTTTCCACCTTATCTTAGTTTAGAGTAGTCATATTCCCTTTTGTATTGCTTATATAGACACACTATTCTAAATCAAAAGTAACTATAAATTCACAAAACGTACATAATTTAATCTTGATTATATACCATTTCATTATAATACACCCTGTTTTTTTTTACTATAAACTACTATTAATATGATATTTAGATTGAAAAATACAAAAGTGGATACCTAAGAATCGCTTCTAAGATATCCACTATTATTTAGCTAATAAATTATATTATAATAACAATAACTCTATATTGAGATTCCTAAATACTATCGTGCCATTCAAGTAAAACTACTCTCTAAAACACCAATATCATACATATACCCAAATTAAGACATATAACAATCAACATAAAGCAAATCTATAATTTTGAAAAGTCCTTTTTTTTGAAAAAATTTTTTTAAATTGTTTTTTTACTACGAAAAAGTCAATGACTGCAATAGTTTTATCTCCCTAACTAGCTGTCAAAAAATTTTTTTCTGAAAATCAAACCATTTTACTTTTCAAAAAAAGTGTTATAATCGCCAAGAATTTAAAATTTTCATTTTTGGAGGCATATGATGGTATTACGTGACTTTTTCATTTATTTATCAGAGAACAAATTATTAAACAGCGCTGCACAAAAATATGGTTTAAAAATGGGTGCCCAAAGTGTTGTTGCTGGTACAAGTTTACCAGAAGTTGTGCAATCGATTAAAGAATTAAACAAGGCTAATATTTCTTGTACTGTCGATAATCTAGGCGAGTTCGTCTACGAAAAATCAGAGGCAACTGCTGCCAAAAATAATATTTTAGCTGTTGTACAAGCTATCCATGATGAACAGCTTGATGCACACATCTCTCTTAAACCTTCACAATTAGGTTTAGATATTGATTATGCATTTTGCTATGAAAACTTAAAAGAAATCGTAGCTCTTGCACATCAATATAATGTTTTCGTGAATTTTGATATGGAAAACTACGAGCGTTTACATAGCTCTTTTGAATTATTAGAGGAATTACACAAAGAGTATGATAACGTAGGGACAGTTATTCAAGCTTACTTCTTCGAATCAGAGGAAAATATTGAGAAATATAAAAACTTCCGCTTACGTATTGTAAAAGGTGCTTACAAAGAACCTGAAAATGTGGCATACCAATCAAAAACTGATATTGACCATAATTACTTAAAACTAATTGAATATCATTTGTTACATGGTAAATTTACTTCAATCGCTACACACGACCATAATGTGATCAACCATGTAAAACAATTTGTGAAACAACACAATATTCCAAATGAAAAATTCGAATTCCAAATGCTATATGGTTTCCGTAAAGAAATGCAGCTAGATCTTGCACGTGAAGGTTATAACTTCTGCACATACCTTCCATTTGGAAATGATTGGTACGGTTACTTCATGCGTCGTTTAGCAGAGCGTCCGCAAAACGTAGCTCTTGTAACAAAACAAGTGTTTAACAAAAAAACGAACATGGCAATTGGCTTAGGAGCCGCAGCATTTGCCCTTGGTCGCCTTTCAAAAAAAGGTAAATAATTACACAAGCTGAGAGCTATCCATCAGTTTAGTGACTCTATCCTTCACTTTGGAGAATCTATCCATCTATTTAGTAATTCTAACCACCACATCATCAATAAAAGCGAAAACATCGTTAATCAATGTTTTCGCTTTTTTTATTGAGCTTATAGTTTTTAACACGATACTGTAAACTTTGTCGACGAATCCCCAATGCAGCAGCCGTTTTGGAAATATTCCCTTGATGAAAGTCCAATGCCTTCGAAATATAGTACTCCTCTACCTCTTTCATATAGACATCTAACGGTCGAATATCCTGTTGATTTTTAATAACAAACAAGTCACTCGTAGAAACCTCTTTTTCCGTCTCCTCACAAGAGCTTTGGATTTTCCATTTGAAATGCACAGGTAGCATATGTGATTCAACGATTGTTTCATTGGTGATCAATGAGGTTATTTCATCCAACAGGACTTCTAATTCCTTTAAATTCCCAGGCCAATCATATTTTAAAAAAGTATCTCGTACTTCTTCTGAAAGCCCTTGAATAGATGAGCCAAAGCTATCACGATGCCTTTTGAAATAATCATCGATAAAAGGCATAATATCTTCTTTTCTTTCTCGTAAAGGAGGCACATAAATCGTAATACCTGAAAAAAGTCGGTAAAGCTTTTTGGATAGCTCGTGCTTTTGAATTAAATCAATTGGATCTTTGCCAACACTAGCAATTAAAACATGCTGATGATTCGGATGATGATTGAAAAGTTCAACAATCTTTTCTTGTGCTTCTAGCGATAAATATTCGATGCGCTCAGCAAAGAAGGTTATTTTCTCCTTTTCTACAATATATTTTTCAAATTGCTTTAATACCGTGTTCTCATCTCGACGGCAAATTAAAGCAATAAACATATCATTTTGCACCTTTAGATCATGATGAATTCCCTCTGCAACCATATCAATTCCAGTACCTGATTCCCCTATTAATACAACAGGCATTCTACTTAGCGCCACAATCTTTGCCTTTTCAATGACATCCTTCATGACTGGTGATACTGCCGTGATGATGTCAAATGTCAATGGTGCGCCATACCTTCTTAATGGCTGATACATCATGTATTCAAGCTGTGTAATATCTCGGGCAAATTCCACAGCGCCTATTAAAGAGCCTTCATAGTGCAACGGATAAATATTGCTTATGTAGGTCACTTCTTGATTTTTTTTATTCCAATACGTTTTTTTTATATTGTGTACTGGCGTTTCAGAGCTGAGGACCTTATAAATATCACTTTTTTCGATTTCAAAATCAATGATCTCTAAGGCTCGCCTCTCCTCAAATTCATCCTCATTAACGCCTTCTAATTCTCTCATTTTTTTATTGTATATAAGCAATTTGCCCTCAGTGTCTACCACACAAATTCCCATATCGCCTTTTTCAATGACGTATTTATAAATACTTAGTAGTACATTATTATCCATCTTGTCCTCCTGTATTCCATTAAGCTTATTCTAACACCAATATGAAAAGCAGATGCAAAAATTAAAAAAGTTTTAAAATTTGAGTTGATTAATGCCAAATTATATTGCATTATATAATTAACACAATCTTAAAAGGTGCATAATCATTTGGCACCACTTATCCATGGGGAGGAAACTGACATGATTCCATACAAACACGAACCATTCACAGATTTTTCACAAGAGGCAAACTACAATGCTTATGTAGAGGCTTTAAATAAAGTTGAAGGTTACTTAGGTCAAGACTACCCACTAATTATTGGTGGCGAGCGCATTACAACAGAAGATAAAATCGTTTCGTACAATCCTGCAAAGAAAACAGAAGTTATTGGTCGCGTTTCGAAAGCAAGCAAAGATTTAGCTGAAAAAGCAATGCAAGCGGCAGATGAAACATTTAAAACTTGGAAAAAAGTTGATCCAGCGATTCGTGCGGACGTTCTTTTCAAAGCGGCAGCAATCGTTCGTCGTCGTAAACATGAATTCTCAGCTTTATTAACAAAAGAAGCTGGGAAACCATGGGCAGAGGCAGATGCAGATACAGCGGAAGCAATCGACTTCTTAGAATACTATGGTCGCCAAATGCTACGCATTAAAAACGGTCAACCAGTAGAAAGCCGTCCAGGTGAGTACAACCGTTATGACTATATTCCACTAGGAATTGGTATCGTCATTTCTCCTTGGAACTTCCCATTTGCAATTATGGCTGGTACAACAGTAGCAGCTTTAGTAACAGGGAACACAGTTTTATTAAAACCAGCTTCAACAACTCCAGTTGTGGCGTATAAATTTATCGAAGTATTAGAAGAAGCAGGTCTTCCAGCAGGAGCTGTTAACTTTGTACCAGGTTCTGGTGCTGAAGTGGGCGACTATTTAGTTGATCATCCAAAAACTCGTTTTATCAGCTTCACTGGTTCACGTGATGTTGGCTTACGTATCAACCAACGTGCATCTGTGTTAAATGACGGTCAAATTTGGATTAAACGCGTTATCGCTGAAATGGGCGGTAAAGATACAATCGTAGTCGATAAAGAAGCAGATTTAGAATTAGCTGCACAATCGATCGTGAAATCAGCATTTGGCTTCTCTGGTCAAAAATGTTCAGCATGTTCTCGTGCTGTTATCGTAGAAGATGTGTATGACCAAGTGGTGAACCGTGTAGAAGAGTTAACAAACGCTTTAACAGTGGGAGATCCAACTGATTTCAGCAACTTTATGGCAACAGTTATTGACCAAGCGGCATTCAATAAAATTACGGATTACATCGAAATCGGTAAAGGCGAAGGTCGTCTAGTAGCTGGTGGTACAGCGGATGATTCAGTCGGTTACTTCGTACAACCAACTGTCTTCGCGGACGTAGAGCCTTCTGCTCGTATTATGAAAGAAGAAATCTTCGGACCAGTCGTAGCGATTGCAAAAGCAAAAGATTTCGACCACGCGATTGAAATTGCAAACGATACAGAATACGGTTTAACAGGCGCTGTTATCACAACGAACCGTGTGAACCTAGAAAAAGCGCGTGAAGAATTCCATGTAGGAAACCTTTACTTCAACCGTGGCTGTACAGGTGCAATCGTTGGTTACCAACCATTCGGTGGCTTCAACATGTCAGGTACAGATTCAAAAGCAGGTGGCCCAGACTACCTACAACTGCATATGCAAGCAAAAACAACATCAGAAATGCTTTAATTATTATCCCAATAAAATGCCGTACATTGTTTCTTAGCACACAATGTACGGCATTATTTTTATGGACAACATAAAGGACATATATAATAGAAGAAACTCATGTGAATTTCGATTCACTTCCCCTCTCCTATTTGAAACTAACTCTCTCATCAAAATATAAAAGCATACTTATTGCCTATAAAAGGCTGGTATATTTTATGGTATTTCTAACATTTGACCCTTATCTTGATTGTGTAACTTTGTTAAAATGATATCAGTTTAGGAGGGTAAAACTATGAAAAAACTATCAATTTTTATGTTGCTCATGATGCTTGTTAGTCTAGTCATTTGGCAACCCCAATCGGTCTATGCAGATGAGCTATCAGGACATATGCATGAGAGTGGTCTGCGCTATTTAATTCAGAAAGATGCATTGCTGAAAGATGCAAATGGTAGCTATCGTCCAAATGCTACGGTGACACGCGGTGAATTCGCCACATACATAGCAAAAGCGTTAGATTTGGACGCAAAGAACGAGATAACGTTTACAGATGTCTCAGACACATATTTATTTGCAAATGAAATTAAGCTTGCTGCTACTGCTGGAATTATTACTGGTTATACGGATGGCTCATTTAAGCCGGATGACCGTATTTCAAGAGAGCATATGGCAGTTATGCTAATCAGAGCTGTTGATTATTTAAAAATACCAAAAGGTACTTCTTCTATTACCTTCAAAGACAATACCACTATTTTTAAAGATTTCCGTCAAGATGTTGCAATCGGTGCACAATTAGGACTTATTAAAGGAAGCTCCAATGGCATGTTTTTACCTAGAGACAATGCCACAATTGGTGAAGCGTCAACATTTATCCTACGATTAATCCTTCTTGCTGATCAGGTTGACGCTGGTAAAAATGAAAACAACGGTAACTCCGAGAATAACGGTAATAATAATGAGAACAACAATAATACTACCGCATATATCGTCAAAGAAATTTCAAATGGTAATCTAGTAGACAAGCAAACCTTTACTAGCTTTGAAGCAGCTGAAAAAGCGATGACGAATAATTCTTTAGTGATTACTCAAAATAATAAAATTATCAAAATGACTTCAGGTTATGTTGTAACGAATAATTATGTGGCACTGAATTCTGAAACCATAAAGGATCAAATCGCAGTTGCTGGTAATACAGAAATGGAGTATCTAGGTAGTGATGCCACACAAGTAAAAGTACGCTTAGCTGGTCATACTGGCTATTTAAAGCAGGCAGACGTTAGCTTAATTCCTTCTGCTTTAGTGAAAGGCCGTTCTTATTACACAAATGAATATGGTGAAATAAAACATACCTTATATGATTATAAAACAAATAAATATTCAGCTAGTTACGTGTATGGCAAGGCACCTAGCTTTATGAAGCAGGGTGAGAAATACTTTAGCTGGGATGGCATTAACTTTACCAATGCTGATGGTTCTTCAAAAGGAGAAGCCTATAACTACTATCAATTCTTACCAGCCCGTGCAACGACTCAATATACAATAGAAGAGCTAGATCAATATATTGTGGAAAAATTAGCAGAGGTTGAAAGCTCTGGAGCTTCGATTTATAAAAATGCCACAACTAAAAGTAAGCTACTTGGTTTAGGTTCTGTATTAAAACAAGTGGAAGCAAATTCCCATATCAATGCTATGCTTATTTTATCCCTAGCACAGCATGAGAGTGCCTATGGTATGAGTGATCACGCTCAAAATCTAAACAATCTATTTGGGTTATATGTCTATGATACGAATCCACTGAACAAGAAGTTTGATAGTGTCGAAGCTAATATTAATGAGTTGGTTGAAAAATTCTTACAGCCAAATTATATTACACCAGGTGGACGTTATACGAATGGTGCAGTTGTTGGCTCTAAAGCTATCGGCTTCAACGTAAAATACGCTTCAGATCCATTCTGGGGCGCCAAAATTGCTGGACATTATTATCGTGCAGAAAAAGCTTTAGGCTTTAAAGATGCGAATAATCCTTATAAAATCGCACTTACAACAACAGCTGGACTGAATGTTCGTGCAGATGCATCAACAGGTCAAAGCCCACTCTTCACATTCAGTAAAAGCAATATGCCCGTTATCGTCACAGATACAAGCTCAAACGGTTGGTATCAAGTTGTTTCGGATAAACTAAACACTGAACCAGGATATATTAGTAAGGATTACATTAAATTCATTAATACCGTGAAATAACAGTAAATGGCTGCCTCTTCTAATTGAGGCAGCCATTTACTATTGTTAAAAAAGGATAAAGTCACTAGCAGAAAAAGACCTTTTCATAAGGCGAGAGGTTGATTTCCGTTCCGCCAGCGTCCTTTCCAGGGGGCGTCCGATGAGCCGCTTCACTCACTTCCGTTCGCTCCAGGGTCTCGTCTCCTCTGTGACGCTAAATCCCCTAGGAGTGACGCTGGCTCCTCTCCAATCAACCATTCTACAAAAGTGTTTTTTCCTTTTATTTCATACTAACAGTTGTGAAAAATATGAAGAAACGATGAGTGATAACTCCTCTCCATAAAATGAGTAGTGAACACTTTATTTAAAAACCTTTGCTAAAAAGTTAACATTTTGTGGGTTGGAGTGGAAGACTACTTGACTACCCTGTGATAGAGAGTCAGGTGAGCCCACAGAAAAGCAAGTAGCCTGCAAACGAGGTAGCCATTTTTATAGATTTGTTTGTCTTTCTCTAATGTGGGTATATAGAGAATAAGAAAAACGATTCCAAAGGCTAGTACAGCTTTGGAATCGTCTCTTCATCACTTATTGTTTTTTATAGTATTGCAAAATACCATTATAAATAGATTCTGCAAATAACTTAACGTATTGATCATTTGTCATTTTACTGTTATCCTCTGTATTCGTTAAGAAACCAAGTTCCACTAGAATAGACGGGATCACCATATTACGAATGACGTAGTATTGCTCTTGCTTGACACCACGGTTTTTCATATTTAAATTGTTGACAATTTGATTATTAACATAAGTCGCTAAATCAATGTCTTCCTGATACATATCTCCTGTAGATATTGCATAATATGTTTCAGTACCTGACGCTGACGTATTAGCAGCAGAGTTGACATGGACACTCACGAAAATTTCACCATAGTTTGCTTGAGTAAAGTCTACGCGATCTTGTAATGATGGATACGTATCACCAGTACGTGTCATATAAACCTTTGCACCAGCATTCTCTAGTAATTGTTTCACTTGTGTGCTAACTTTTAGTGTAATGTTCTTTTCAGAAGCAGAGCCCTTTACAGTACCTGGATCTTTACCACCATGACCTGGGTCTAGGATGATAATACGATTTTGTAAAGGTTTAGCTGTTTGATTTAATAGTTTCAAATAAGACTTGTGAACATAGCCTGTTTGGCCATTATAAGTGATTTCTACCCAGTAACCATTGATGCTATTAACTTGGACATACTCTCCTTTATTCAACTTAAATAACACAGCTGATGTAGAGTTACTTTGACTGCGAACATTTAAGTTATCAACCGTTACTCTTCCAAGCACATCACCTGAAGCTGGTGGTGTAGGATCTGGATCTGGATCTGGGTTCGGATTCGGCTTTTCTTCTTCCACAGTATCCGTAGTGCTATTCGCTACAATATAACCTGGTAAACCATTTACTTGTGTTAAGTAGTAGCCACCAATTGTTTTGTAAACAGGAAGTTTTTCATTCGCTTTAATTGATGAAATGACTTTTGCTGAAGATGTAGGCTTCACATATAAATTGACAGCATTTTTTGTCGTTACTTCTTTTTCGACTGTTCCTAACTCATTGCCATCTGCATCTACAAATTCTGCATATTGCTTATAAACATAGGCATATGCCCCTTTGTAAGTAACCTTTAGCCAATTACTTTCAACAGCGTAGACTGATAATTTACCGCCTGTATTGACTTTACCTACAATGTTCGTACTTGAAGTAGAATCTTTTGATTTACGGATGTTTAACCCATCAGTAGTGACCTTCACTAAGCCAATGACTTGTGATGTATCTGGAACTTGTACACCTTTTACAGGAAGCTCTAATCGATATTTTTCACTGTTTGCACGTGCAACGAATAGTGAGAATTGTGAACGTGTTACAGTGCCATTTGGTAAATACGTATTACCTGTTCCATTTGTAATACCATTATAATAGATTGTATTGATGTATTTCACATATTCGTGTGTGATTCCTACATCAGTAAATGGTGAGTCGATCCCCTCATACTCACTAGTATCTAAATTAAAAGCCTTTGTTAATACATAACTCATTTCTCCACGAGTTAGAGGCTTATTTGGTAAGAATTGGCCTTTTATATTTTTGTCGAAAAATCCTAGCTGTACAGCACGTTCTATGTAACCTGACATTTCAGTGCCGACTGTAACATCTGAAAAGCTAGATTTATTTACAACTAATGGTTTATTACCAGAGGCCACAACAACCATTTTAGCTGCTTGTCCTCTTGTTACACTATTATTTGGGCCAAAGACTCTTTTACCATTCACAAAGTAACCTTGAATTACCCCCAAATTTACTAAATAACTGATTTCTTCATAGGCTGGGTGATTTTTAGTAACATCTTCAAATGTTATATTCGAATTGTTAGCTGCACTGACACTTGCACTATGTATCGTAAACATAGAAGCCGAAATGAATAAGACGCACAAGATAAGACTAATTTTTTTGATGTTCAATGTCTTATTTCCTCCCTTCTTGTTCTCTTAACGTGTCCATTTTAACAAAATTAGCTAAATAAAGCATCATACAATAGAACTGTTAAAAATTAATTTTCCAATTCACATCCTTTCCTACAAAATTATCATAAAAATAGAAGAGTCTGCTATTGCAAACCCTTCTTCCATTATACGCTATTCAAAAGATCATTTCTTGCAATCTATGACACAATTAAAGTGTTAACTTTATGAACTTATTGTTGAATTCTTTCAATAAATACTTTTAATTGTTCGATTTTTAGTAATTCATCAGAACCGAAGCTGCCGTCTCCGTCACCATTTGTAATGCCATTTGATGCTAGAGTAGAAACATATTCATTAGCCCAGCTTTTTTGAGATACATCACTAAATGTCACACTTCCACCATTGTTTTCAAGGCCAAATGCTAGCACTAATACTTTAGCAATTTGCGCACGCGTAATTGGTGAAGACGGGTTGAATTTACCATTTGCATCGCCTTCAAAGATACCTAATTTTGCTACAGCTGCAATAGCACCTGCGTGAGCATATGTAGGTTTTACATCTACAAAACTAGTAGTAGTATCAGATGTATCTAAGTTTAAAGCTTTTGCAATTTGTACTGCTACCTCTGCACGAGAAGCATATACGGAAAAATCAATAGCTGCTTGCTTTACTTCAGCTTGTTGTTGAGCATCAAATGTTGCCACGCGTTTTGCGCCTACATAACGATCGCCCCAATAATATGGGTCATTAACATTTGAGTAGCTTACACCTTGACCAGTTTGAGAGTGGATCATTTTACCATCACCTATGTATATCCCCACATGTGAAATCCCACTACCACTTGTATTGAAAAATACTAAATCGCCAACTTGAAGATCACTCTTTGCAACTGCAGTTCCTTGTTGATATTGTGAGCCTGACGTACGGTTTAATTGAATGCCTAAGTCAGAAAATACTTTAGAAGTAAAGCCTGAGCAATCAAAACCGCTTGTTGTTGTACCGCCGTATTTATATGGAATGCCTAAATATTTAGATGCTGTATCAGTTAAATCTGCTTTAGACGCTGCTTCAGCAGTATTAATATTAGTAGTTGAAAATAACATAAATGATGCAAAAATCGGTAATAACCATTTCTTATTCATACTTTTGTTATACCCCTCTCAAAACTTTTTTGCCTATACATAGACTATCACAAAAGAGGCGAATGTTATTTTTCAATTGTGTAACGGTTTTAGACAGTAAAAAAACGCTGTAATACCAACGTTTGGTGGTATTTCCAGCGTTAAAAAGGGGATTTTTTTATCGTAATTTGGAACTTTCGTAACATTTCTGTAATATTAGCGATTCTTTGTTACACAACAACTTATTGACTAGAGAACATTTGGACCCAATAGTAATTTCCTTTGCTATCCTGTGCTATTGCAACACCAGTATTTGTATAATGTTCTTTTAAAATATTATCTCGATGACTTGGAGAAGCCATCCATGCTTTTACTGCAACTTCTGGCGTTTTAATATTTCTAGCAATATTCTCTCCAAAACTTGTATAGTTGTAATCAAATAATGTCGCTAAATCCCAAGGTGCCCCATAATATGGAGAAACGTGTTCAAAATAATGGCGTTTTACCATGTCCTGTGCTTTGATAATAGCAATTTGTGTCAGCTCTGAATCATAGACAACAGGTTCCAGCTTATTCTTCTGTCTTTCAACATTAATTAATTCAATCACCTTTTTAGACCACTCGGAAGAAAGGTTTACAGTTGGGATATAATCCTTTGCAAGATAGTCATAAGCTACTTCCAATGCCTTAATTTTTTGCTGAAAAACAATGCTTCGCTCAACAAAAACAGCAAACTGAGCGCGTGTTACCATTTGGTCAGGAGCAAAATGTTTAGCATCCACTCCACCGATAATGCCGATATCTGCTAAGGATTCGATATAATCCTTTGCCCAATGAGTACGTGTAATATCTGCAAACTGGCTATTATTTTTGCTATCTACTTTAAACTGATACGCAAGTGCTAGCATTTTTGCCACCTGCATACGTTTTAAAGGCTCTTCTGGATGAAAGGCATCACTTTTTTGAATGACTCCTAGTTTAACAAGCTGACAAATTTCCTTGTAATAAGGATGTGTTGTAGGAACATCCTTAAATTTTACAGGGTTTTCAATGTCAATGTTTGTTTGAAGAGAGCGTGCAATAGCAGCAGCAGCCTCTGCCCTTGTAATAGCTTGCTCAGGCTTAAAAGTGTTATCGTTATATGTAGTCATATATTGTTTAGTGAGCATATGTTGAATTGAGGCATTTGCCCAGTATGAATTTGTCACATCTACAGCCTTTGCAGATGCTGCTTCGACTTGACTAAAACTAGTTAAACTTCCTACGGTTGCAGCTATTGAAAGTACCATTATACTAAGTAATTTTTTCAACAGGGCTACCTCCTCACGTTGGCAAAATGAATATGTATCAAATGGTACCTCCCAATCAAAGCGACCATTTATACTATAAGATACGAAATTCAAATGATATAGTTTCACTTTTTTGGAAAATAATATTAAGGTCCACTTTTTCTTACTTATAAAAGGAGTTTTCCCGTAATAATCATTGGGAAAACTCCTTTTTTATCATACTATTGAATCATTTTAAGATAGTCTTCTAGAATGCGGTAATTATACACTAAGCCCTGTTGCTCAATCGACAAATTACTATAATCTTTTTGAGCAGCTAGCACCTTTTTCTCAAATGATGAGCTGTCTGGATCAATGTTTCCGATAGCTTGAACAACTTTGAGAACGGCAGCCACATCTTTTTCAGCCTGCTTTAAGACATCCTCATTAATGACTTGTCCTTTAATTTTAGAGTCCAATGCCTTATAAGCCGCAACGGCATTCGCCACATCTTCAATATATGTCGAAGAACTTGGAGAAAGTCCTGCTATGATCTCTACAACCTTCTTCACATCGGCTAAACTTTTCTCTGCTTCGAGTAAAATAGAATAGTTGGAGATACGCTGTTTATCTGTCGTATTCAAACTATCATACTCTTTACGCGCCGCTTCCACCATGCCAAAGTAATATTTATCCTTTGGATTCAATTTAGCAATATTATTATAAACCTTTATAACACTATCTAGTGAAAGCAATAGTTGGTCGTTATAAACATAGCGTCGTTGATCAGCATTGAGTTTATCATACGCTTTTAAAATCTTTTGGTATTGACTATTCATATCTTTTGCCGTTAGCAATCGATCTATATCTTCTACAATACTTATTACAGGCTTTATTAGCTTTTCTTGATCTTGTAGTACTTGATAATTTTGAACAGCTCGTTGCTGATCCTTTGGTAAAGCATTGTAAGCAGCACGGATTTCTTGAATGCGTTTTACATATTGCTTTGGATCAACAGATGGTAAACCATCAATCATTTGCATGACATTACCAGCACCTAAAATACTAGACTCCGCTGCTTGCAATAAGTAGTAGTTTGTTACATATTGCTTCATATCGTCAGGTAGCGCATCGTAAAGTGAGCGAGCTCGTGACGTATCTTGAAGGAAGGTGTTACTTGAAGATTTTAGTTTACTAATCAATTCCATCACATTGGACACAGGCTCAAACTTTAACAGAATATCAATATTGTCGATATATTTTTTTTGATCTTTCGATAGTTTATCATAAGCTTTACGTGCTGAGCTTACCTTACTAACAAAGCTTTTTGATTCTGGATCTAACTCATTAATTTGAACCATCACACTTAAAATTGGTTTAACAGCTTTCTCACGTGTTGTTAGATCTTTAATATTCGTCACTAATTTCTTTTGGTTAGATGACAGCTTATCATATGCTACACGCGCATTCATTAGTTTCGTTAAATAGTCGGCATCCTGCACTTCTGTTAAGTTTATAAGCTCAACCACGCTCTGTGCTAAGCCCTGTTCATTTTCTGCTGCTACCAGTGCATCATAGTTTACAATTGCTTGCTGCTTCTGTTCTGGCAACGCATCATAAAGCTCACGCGCTGTTTTCATATCTTGATAGAATGTTTTACTAGTAGGCTTTAATGAAGCAATGAGACCAATCAAGGAAGCAACATCCTCAACAGCAGTGAGATTAGCATAGTTTGTTACACGCTTTTGGGAAACTTGATCAAGCGCATTATAGGCTTTACGAGCATCAAGAACCTTTTTTGTATAATCCTTATTTGTTGGATTTAAGGCATCAATCATTTGAATAACCTTGATTACCGCCTTGTTATCCTTCTCGTAGGAGCTTAACATTTTGGCTTGCTCCACTAGCTTCTGTGCGTTCTTATCCATTGCTTTATATTCTAATGTAAGTTCTGCTACCTTTTTGACAAATGTGTCAGGTCCTTCATTTGCTAAGGCTATAATACGATCATCAAATGCTTTGGCCGTATTGATATAGCCTTGTGCTTTTTGGAGGTCCTCGCTATTTACTACCTCTTTTTGAAGTTCGCCCAATTTATTAAACGCTTCATCTGCTTTTACCACATCATCTTTATACGTTTTTTTAGATGGATTTAATGCACTAATTTGAACCATTACATCAATCACAGGAATTACATCTTTTAAATCTTTATAATTTTGAACAAACGTCTTATTCTTATCATCTAGCTTCGCGTAAGCTGTATAAGCTGAATTTGCTTTAGAAATATAGCTTTTAGAATTGGAATCTAGTTTTTCAAAGAGCGAGATAACATTAACAACCGATTTATAGGATTTCTCTAAATCTGTTAGCTCTTTAATATTCGTTACGCGCTTTTTAGCTGTTGGTGATAACTCATTATAGTGAGCTCGTGCATCCAATATTTTTTCAATAGCTATATTGCTATTAAGCAGATCAATTTCCTCTATAATGTCTTTTACCGCTTTTTCTTCATTAATTAAAGCCTCTATTTTTTCAATCAGCTGTGTTTTTAAATTGTAAAGAGCTTCTTCATAGCCACTACCTTGTGCATCTAATTTAACTACTTCGTTTTTTAATGCGGCAAGCTGTCCGCTGTAATCTGCTGAGGGTTTTAATGTATTGATTGTTTTTGATAGATCAGCGTATTTTTGAAACAGTGTTAGTTTTGCAGCTCCTTGCACTAACGTTTTATCATTTTCATTTAATTTGTTATAGGTAGTCCAGGCAGAGAGCGTCTTACTTTCAAAAGTTTTTGCAGTTGGATCTAGGCTATCAATTAACTTATCTACCTTTAACGCAGCACTTAAATTTTTCTCCCAAGATGTCAGCTCGGCTAAATTACTGACGATTTTTTTTACATTGCTTGGATTGATTGTTATTCCAGTTGGAGCAGGTGGATTATCATAAGCTGCACGTGCTGCTTTAATGGCAGCTACTTTTTCACTGTCTGCTTTAGGCTCAATCAATTTTATAAGGGCTTCGATACTTTCAGCTACAGTAATATTGGCTATTGCTGATTGTAATTCGTTCGCGTTTTTAACAAAGTCTTTATTGATTGTTAGGTTATCGTATTTTGTTTTTAGCTCATTAACTGCGATACGATATGCGTCTTCTTTGGATACACGTAATGTAGAAATGCTTTTCGAAATATTGGTCGCCTGACGATATTGTTCAATGCTCTTATATTCTGTTTCTACTAAATTTTTAGACGCTGCATCCAGATTATTGTAGGCTTTATCAATTGCTGCTACCGCATTAATAAAGCTTGAGGCTGAAGTGAAATCTGCTGGCTGTTTGCCTTTTAATTCTGCAATACTAGAAGTCACTTTTTCTAGAGCAGACAAACCTGCTAATGCATCCTTATACTTTTTAAAAGGTGTAACCTTATCATCATTTGGATTGTACGCTTCAATTACTTTCTTTTGCTCTGTTGTTAACCCATTATAATTCGCCTTAAAGCTATTTATTTTAGGCAAAACAGCTGAGTAATCTGAGGATTTTTCCAATAACTCAACTAACAGAACTAATTCTGTAGCTACTCCTTCTGCTTTAGTCGCATCCACTTTTAACTTATTTAATTTGTCAACATCCATCCCCTTGCCTTTAAAGTAGGCATTGCGTTCTGCATCGGTATAGCCGTATTGTAAAGATGTGCCGCGAATTGTACTGGCAATGTCTTTTGCATTATTCACTAGCGCCTCATTGACAGCTGCTTCAAATTCCTTTTGAACAGTTACATACGCTTTTAGTTCATCCTTGCCAATATTTAAAAAGTTATTATATTTCGTATCGAAAGCGGCTACCTCTGCAATAAATGTTTTACTTGTAAACGAGATTCCCGTCATTTCTTTTCCTAATTTTTGTAGCTCACTTAATAAGTTACGCTGCTCCTCCACATAGCGATACTTTGCTTCAATAAATGCAACTTCGTGTTCATTAAAGCCTGTAGCACTTAAAACTTGAAGATCTCCTTTTGCAATGACCATATCATCAGCCGATGAGTTTTCCGACAGCTTACCAAATTGTGCAATAAGCTGCTCTCTTGTCGTTGCAGCTGCTATCTGATTCGTATAGGCAACTTGCTCCGTATGTGTTGTGACGCGGGATTGTGCATCATTTTCCTGTGCATTCGCTATAGTCGTAGGTGCCAATAATAGACCCGTTATGACCCCTGCTGTCAATTTTCGATTCAATCGAACCACCCTTTCATCGTTTATGTATAGGAAAATGATTGTGTTCATTTTCATTTAGAATTTATGACTTTAGTATCGGTGTAAATTGCTTGATTTCAAGCCATTCTAATATATTTACAAAATCAGACATATCAAAAGTAACTTTTCAAAATTACTAGCTAGAAAAACAGGAAGTTATTTCAATTATACTATACAATGGTGTTATGAGATTTTCACCAATCGACATATGATAAGAGATTGTGTTTTTTCAATGAATTTATTGGAAAAAAACAGCTATTTTCATATGTCATAATATCTTTACAAGGTGTATACTACAACTTTAATATCCTATTTTGGAAGAAAGGACGCTGTTTAATGTTTTACCATTATAAGTTCTGGCATAGTTTAAAAAATCCTACCTACTTTACTAGCATCGTAGAGGAAGGCGAGGTCATCGGATATAAAAAACGAGTACTAACGGTGTTCATTCTTTTCATCCTGTTGTTTGCTGCTCGCGAATATTGGGGAATGGGGACAGAAAATTTAACGTCCTTATTCGCTAAGGATTTACAAAATGAATACTATGTAGCACGTATCCTTTCGATGCTTGGTGCCATTTTATGGGCAATCGTCTATTTTTGCTTCCACTATTATGGTGTTACCTATCTATTACATCTATTAACGGACATTCCTTATACTTGGATAAAAAGAGTCCAGCTTTATGTTGTGGCCTTTCTATTAATTGAAAAAGCAGTCCTCTTTGCTGTTTTCTATGCAGTAGGCTATACGACCATGTTTTCTTTCTTCTCCTTGGCTCCTGCTGCCTTACAGGTGATTGAAACAGATTTCGTGTTATTTACGATCAATCAGTTGACGGTAACAACGGTTTTAATCATTATTGTTCAGTATCTCTTCCTATCGAAATGGGAGGAAGAAGCTAGTAGAAAAATGTTAGTAATCAAATTGATTGCTGTGCAGCTATTTATGGCCCTTTTTGTAGGCTTGATCAGTGTGCTACCAATTAAAGAATGGATTGCTAGGGGGTTAGGATGATGGCATTTATCAAAACAAGACCATGGACAACTATGACCATCGTGTTAGCATTGCTAGTAATCAGTATAAATGCTTATTTTGTTTTTAAAGATAATAGCAGTGTGACACGATCCTACTTTATCGATGAGTTTCAAAAGGCTTATGTCGGCACAAATACAGAGCGTGTTACTAAAGAAACTATTGTAGCACCTGCTGAGACATACACAATTACTGCGGATGCAACTAACTTATCAGCTGTGAATGTAAAGCGTGGCCAAGAAGTGATGATGAATGATATACTCGCTACCTTTAAAACAGATGAGGTGGACGAGGAGTTAACAAAGCTTGAATCTGAACGCACAGCCTATGAAACAGAACTACAAGATTTACAGGATGCACTTGATCAAATTGAGGATGAATATGGAGACGCTTCTAATCCAAAAAGCTCCATTAATACGGATCAAATCAATGATAAGCTATCCGTAACGCTAAAATTAGAGCTTGCTCAACAAAATTCTGCTTCGACAGCAGTTGCACTGTTAAACCGACATATTGCCGAAACAAATCGTCAAATTGGGCTACTTGAAGCCCAAATTACACAAATTCAATCTCGTCAGGGTATTGTCAGCCCTATTGATGGTGTTGTGTCAGCAATTAAGGAAGAAGCGGGTGCGCTAACTTTTGAAATTTATTCCAATGAAAAAGCAATGTATGCCTATTTATCAGAAAAGGAATGGCAAAAGGTTCAAGAAGGGCAAACTGTTGATTTTAAGGTGAAACATGTCAAAGATGATCTATCTGGTGTAGTATTAGAAAAACAAACGATTGCTACTGACGATCAGACGGTTTGGGCAAATGAACTGGCTAAAACTGCTACCTTACCACAACCAACTAATTATGAAGTAACATTGCAGCAGGATGCCCCATTAGAGGACATCCCATTTTCGACAACTGGCAAAGCCTCTATTATTGTCAACGAGGCATTCGATTCTTATAAAGTCGATAAATCGTGGCTAGCCACAGCTAAAAAAGGGAACAAAAAGCTTTATATTATCAATCAGGACGGTAAAATTCAGCTAATTGATGTCAATGTGCAATTTAAAACGGCTAAATCAGCCATTTTTATGGATTATCTTGATGAAGGTACGCCAATGCTCTCGAATGAGAAACGTAATACCGAAGCCTATACCTTCAGAACATTACCTGTTGAGAAAATCCAATGGAGCCATTTTAAAGAGCTAACTTGGAAGCAATATGTGAAATATATCGTTTTCTAATCTAAATCCGTCTTGTCCGTAAAAGGACAAGGCGGATTTTTTGTTATAAAAGAGGATGATGATACTAAAAAAACATTTAGCAAAACGAGCGATGGGTTGATTTTCGTTCCGGCAGCGTCCTTTCCAGAGGGGGCGTCCGATGAGCCGCTAAATCCCCTAGGAGGCACGCTGGCTCCACTCCAATCAACCACTCTGAAAATGTGTCTTTTCATTTTCTTTCATACTAACAGTAGTGAAAAATGTGGAGAAGTGATGAGTGACAGCACTCCTCAATAAAATGATTAGTGAAAACCTTTCAAAAAGTTAACATTTTGTGGGTTAGATTGGATGGCTACTTGACTCTCGTGGGATAGCGAGACAGGCGAGATTTTGCACAGAGCAGTTGTCGAGGAAGAGGCTCGGCGATAACCCACAGGAAAGCAAGCAACGGATATCCACTTCACCTTTCATAAAATTGCTGTTGATTGTTTTGTTTTTCAACAAAACATAAAGAATCCTCTGTAGCTGTTACAGAGGATTTGTCTTCTTTATTTTAAAGATAAGCATCTATTTAAGAAGCTTGCAAATTGAGCACGTGTAATTTGTGCATCTGGTCTAAATGTGTTATCTGGGAAGCCTCCAGTTAAATCATTTGCGACAAGTGCTTGGATATGGCTGTATGCCCAATGTGTTGATTTCACATCTGAGAAGCTTACTTTGCTTGTACCTGTTAATTTATAGGCTCTTGTTAAAATGGCAGACATTTCTGCACGTGAAAGCTGTCCATTTGGATTAAACTTCCCTGCCTCTTGTCCTTTAATAATGCCAGCCTGCTCAACTGCGGCAATAGCACTGTATGCATAATGGCTCTTACTCACATCTTTAAAGCTCGAATCCTTCGTTGTAGTTAGATTTAGAGCTCTGGCAATGATCGTAGCTGCCTCTGCACGTGTAATGGATGCCTCTGGTTTGAACGTTCCATTTGAGTATCCTTTAATAAGAGATTTATCGTATAAGCTTTGGATTTCTGAAAATGCCCAATGCCCTTTTGTTACATCTGTATAAACTAATTCTTCATGATTGTCTTTATAAACTGCTTGTAATTGATCGAAATACAGCTGACCTTTCTTCTGAAGAGAAGCTGTTGGCTGAGCAACATATAAACGCTCGAATTTCAATGGCTGTGGTAGATCACTTGGAATATCCGCTGTCACGTACTTCCAGCCACTCCAGTCTAAACCGCCCTGGCTTGTGAAATCAATTGTATGCTTAGTTCCAGCACCATCAATGACAACGCCTCTTAGCCAATGCTTGCCAGCATCGCCAAATACCCAAAGACCGATATTTTTAGGCTGACCTGTCATAGCTATTGGTGTTTTCGCAACCATATAGGCAGCTTTTGTGCCTGTGCCTGCTGTTGTGAAATCGTAGTTTAATTGTAAGCTAGCAGTTCCCTGTCTAGCATACTCTTTAGAGCTTGCTAATGAAGCATTGGCTTTCGCTGTTTCGGTTGTCCAAGAAGACGCATTATCGAAGCTATCTAGTACAATAGGTTTTTCTGCTAGGTCTACTACTTTCACAGCTGTAGACGTGCGAATACCTTCATACTCCCCGATAATTTTCCCTTCACCTTTTTGTGTTGCTGTAAAGGTTGCACCGTCCATTTTGCCGATATTGCCTTCAACTGTCCAGTTCATATTTGCTGGGTTGATGGTCATTGGATTCAAGTATTGATCATAGGCACTTGCAACCTGCATATCTACAGAAGAACCTTTCATTACTTGACCAACGCTACTTAACGTAATTGATTTTACTTTCCCTGGTGGCGCTGTATTCACAACCTGTAAAATCGCTGATACACGACGCTCACTGCCCTCTGATGGTCTATTCACTAGGTTGGCGAAATAACCCCCTGGATTACGCACGACCATTGCTGTAGAGCCGCCTCCATCTAGGTTAATAGCCGAAGAAGCACCCATTGAAATTAAATGAGAAGCTAAATCGGATAAATTAACACCATTACTATGACCACTTATGCGACCATCAATTGTCACAAGAGATACCTTTGTACCTGTAGCATCTATCGCTACTGCTGTACGTGGGCTACGTGTGGAAGCAAACCCTGAATTTGTTGGCATTGAAATATCAACTTTACCGTTACGTACAAGCATTGGTCCAGCAGCTAAAATGAACTGTGCATCCATCCATTTTTGATCGATTGATAAGCTGACATCCATGCTTGTGCCTTCTGTAATGCTACTTAATTCAGCGGCTAATTCTTTATTTTGTACAGAGATGACAAAGCCATCTGCTGGTACAGACGAGTTACCTTCTGCTCCATAGGCTGTTACATGAGAAACTGTGCCCGAGAACTGATCACCAAAATGCAAAGTGTTTGTATCTTGGCTAGCACCCGACACAACGAGTTCTACACCCCATGTATTTGTCCCTGTTGATCTTTTTTCAGGTGTATATAAAACGTTTTTATTTGTTCCTCGTTCACTATTAATAAGATCAATAGGATAGCTTTTGCCATTCACTTGGAAAGTTAGATTCGTAGAATAATAGTCTGCTATCGCTTTCCCTGATTTCGATAAACCAAATGCAACTGGCTTTTGTGTTGGGCTATCATATGTATCTCCCAAAATACCGTAGTTCACAATTTCATTGTTTTCTGCTAACAAGTTCGCAGGCATACCATTTCCTAAAAAGTAAGAGGCATTGACCGCTCCAACAACGCGATGCCCATCAACTGTGTTTTGCTTGGCCATCGCTGATGTTGTTTTTAATGAATTAATAGGATTTGGCATACCAATTTCTAGTTTTGTATATGTATTATTTAAATTAACATCTAAAACATTTACAAACTGACGTATAGAACCTGAAGTATAGTTTTGCTGTGAATGTATTACCTGTGGTGAAACCTCTGTTTTAACTTCACTGACTTTATTGCCTAAACCAGCAGCTTGTCCATTGATGGGGCTAACTGTAAGTGTAAGCATGAATAGGACTACAATAATCGTTATTAGTTTTCTTGCCATTTTTCACTCCGAATTAATTCAAAGTATGGCACGTACCATGTCACATGACCCGTGCCAGTGACTTTTTTATTTTGTTTCTACATAGATCGCTACTGGAAGGTTCACACCACCAGCATGCATTAACTCTAATTCAATCGTATCTTTTGAACCCTTCATCTTGAAATCTGGTAATTCAACATACTCTGCCCCTACTCTTAAAGAAGGCACTAAATACACTTTGCCATTCACTTTAATCGCTCCGCTGTATAATCCTCCTCGACCAGCTAGCTTCAGCTTAATCGTTTTTGTAGAGCCTGTTGGATTGACAACTGGAATGGACACTTTATAGTTCATACCGAAGTGACCTGGATTTCCTACCGCACCATTAATTTGAGAAAGCGAATTTTCAGCCGTTTGTAGATGGTCTGTACGGCCATTAGAAATGTTATAGCCTACCTCAGGAGAATCTACTGTATAAGCTGGTAGTTCTGCTAGAATTGTAGCACTTGGCCACGCGCCTCTTGGATGTTTCGCATACTCATCCACCGCAACCTGCTCCGTTTGGATTGTTGTTAAATCTGTATTATCTTTTGAAAGCACTGTACGAATTGTATACTCTGGCTTTCCACCATTGACTGCTTGAATATCTAAATCATGTAAAAAACCGATAATATAATCATAGTGTAAATCGTATGTTTCAATCATCTTTGTTTCCCCTGGTGCAATGACAATGCCACTACTATCCGATTTTTGAAGCTTATTATTTAAAGTAGCGTCCGCAATCGTCAAGCCAAGGTCATGACCTACCCAGCTATTACCCGTTTTTTGGCTAATGCCCTTCGAGTCGGTCACCTTAATGCTCTCTGTCGTAGACTTGTTTTGAACGGTAATCCCAATATTGACATCCGTACCTAATGTGTTGTAATGCCAGCCAAAGACACGATGCTTATTCGTTGCCGCAGTTGGTTTCACATCATATTGTGAGAGAGTCGCATTATTCATAGGTACAAGCTTACGTGTTAATGTTTCAGGATTATCACTAATAAATAAATCACGATCCCCCTCTAAACGAGCAGAAGGAACAACCTGTGGTGATGACGTAGTGCCATATGATTTATCTAGGAAGGGGCTTGTGAACATATAACGGTAAACATAAATATACATTTCTTTTTTTTCTGTGATATAACGTAAATTTCCGCCTAATGCATCCACAAGAAACTTAGCAGGAATGTACATTTTGCCTTTTTGTATAAATGGCTTTTCGATCATTGTCACTGATTCATTGTTAACCAAAGCCTGATTGCTATTATCATTGAAAATAAAGCTCATCCCACCAATTAGCAATTCGAAGGAGCCATCAGGTTGCCAAGTACCAGATGAATCATCTAAATAATCATAAATATAGCTAGCAGGTAAGTATGTTCTTCCATCCTTTGTAACAATCGGATCTTTCATGACAATACGTTTGTTATTAATATGTAAGATATATGGGTCCTCCTGCGGTGGTGCTGTCGTTTCATCTGATAATGTAATATCTACCGATTGGGTAGCCTCATCCCAATTAACAACACCATCAAAGTTTTCGCTGACGAAACGTAATGGCATGTAGGTACGATCTTTATACATAAATGGCGCAACATCCATTGCAACCTCTTGACCATCTACTAAAGCCTTATTCGAATCGATTGTTAAATCAACCATCTTACCATTGCGAATCGCCGATGCCGTCAACGTCTCCTTATCCCAATCCACACTTGCACCAACCGCTTCATACAATGCACGCATTGGTAATAATAAGAAATCCGATTTATTTAAAATAGGATCATTGACTTGAATCGTCTCTCCATTAATCGTAATCGAAACATTGTTTTTTATCTGAATTCCATTGTTACTAGTAGCTGATGCAGACGCTTGTCCTGGCAAAATCGTAGCCAACGCAACTGCTGATACAATACATGTAGTCCTTAGTTTCTTAAACATCTTAATCTCCTTTTTCCTCTTACAATAGTCTTTATCATCTTAACACGAAAAACCCCTAAAATGTGGGATTTATATCGAAAAGAGTAGAATTCGGTACTAGAGTGCTAACCCCTCTCCTTCGAAAGCTTCATATAAAGTAAATGATATTCCAAAATACCATGGACATTTTCTATGAAACTTAATGTGATTGCTTTCACACTATTACTAATCAAACTTCTCTTTAAGGTAGACTTGTCATAGCCTCAAAAAGTTACATAATACTCCATTTTCTTTTGAGAAATTGAACGATTGAGTTGCGTTATAAAAGGAATGCTTTATGAATAAAGAAAGCTGTATTATACTAGAAATACAGTGTTTATAAGAGAATATTTGAATTAATTATAAATAATAGTAGGAATATGTGGGGCAGTAAAGCATAGAATATAGTTGATTATAAATATGTAGTACATTCATTCTAGTGACGATTACTGATAATCAATGACTGTAAAGAAGCTAACATAACCTTTTATTCGCAGCATGATTTTGAAAAAATAAGGCCAGTGAATAGAATATATAACTGTGGTATAATTTAGGAAATAGTAACAGCAATAATAATGGGAAAGAGAGATTTTTTAATGAGGGAAGTTGAAATATTTGTTTCAAATGATGGTACACAATATATTTGGAATAGAGATCAAGAGGAAGTGATACTGTTAAGTGACGCTGAAACCAAAATGGTATCGCTTAAAGTATCCTTAATGTCTGATGATGAGATATTAAACAGAACGTCTGGAAACGGCGTCCCAATGGGAATCCCCATAACCCTTAGTAAAGATAGATTGATAGAGATTCGAGATAATTTGGTACAGATATTGAAAAAAGGCCCTTTTATTGATTTTGAAAAACATGTATTAGAACGACTTGTATATGATGCTTTGTTAGATGATGATCATCCAGAAAAAAGAGGATGGAATAACGGTGAGGAAGTCCGAGAATGTGTTCTATCTGCTTCAATGGTAACTGGTGTTCGACTAAACGTCGATCATCATCATACTAAAAATACTGAGAAAGTTAAACACCTTCACCCTAACCTTGCTCTTGTCATTTCGGGAAGTAAGGATACTGGTAAAAGGCGACTTGTTTTGGTAATATTAAATAAACAGACGATTAGTGTGATAACACTATTATAAATAACCTTTTATTTGCATATACTAAGAATAATTACGAAAGAGGTGGGATTATGATCTTGGCTCCCAAAAAAAATGATTTTAGAGTGAAAACAACTTGCTCCTGTGGAAATACAGCCAAAAGGAGAGAAGGAAATAGTGAATTTTTTATTGGACCACGTAAAATTATAATCAAGAACATCCCTCATTTTTATTGTTCTTACTGTGATAAAGAGATATTCGATTCTGCGCTGGGAACTGAAGATCTTTTAATGTATGCCTTTAAAAATAATATGAATGAAGTAGACTGGAATGAAAAATCCTTATATATTTAACAAAAAGACAACGTAAACCTTAAAATTGGTTACGTTGTTTTTTATGGGGAAGCATGTTTGTACATGAACATCGTAACATTTATACCTATCAGCAATGTAGTGGATACCGAAGCATTTTTAGAATATGAACTATTTATTTTAGATACTGCTATCATTGAAGGCGAAATGCATGACTTTTCATATTCAAACACAGCTATCATTCCAGGGATCCATACGTATGTCACTATGACGAAAGGTGAACGAAAGGATAAAAATTTAATGGAGATTCTGCTAAATTTAAAATAATCGGTCGTGAAGACTTCATACAATATGAACGCTTTAGCTCAATAGAAAGCCAGCTCTGTGATTCACTCACCTAGCTGGCTTCTTTCATCTATGCAACTGTAAATCGTTTAGTGGCACAACATAAAAACTCAATTAGCGTGATTTTAAATAGCTGTTATATTTCTACGAGGAGGCATAGTTTTAAAATAAACCATGATAAAGAGGGCTCCACATTGCACTTTATTGGCATAATACCTAGCTTGAGCTTCTTCTACTGTACAGTTTGAATGACGATGTCCGTTCCCCATTTCCCCATTCACCAAAAAAAACTAAAATACCACGTATCTGATGGGAGCCAAGCAATCCCCAATATTCCTCAGTTCCCCTAACACAAATACAGAGAGATAAAAAATAAACAGTGTTGTCCAACCAACTCTATCTTGAGCTTGCGTATATAAGCCTTTTTTACGTTAGCTACGTTAACCAGTTAGTTTGTCGGGATTTTCCACTAAGAAATATAGTTTACCTAATGTATTATCTGCTTGCTGAAACATCCACTTTTTATCGTCTTCCATGATAAGTTTCCATAATAATTGACCATAGAAGAATGCTGATGTTTGTTTATCTTGTATCAGTTCATAAATAGGATAGAACACACTGCCCTTCCAATGCTTTGGAGGTAAGTAACTCGAATTAAAAACTTCCTCATTCTCAATAATAGTTGCTAAGTGGTAAATGATTAGGTCCAACTTTCCCTTATCCATTTTGCTATAGTAAAACAAGAACTTATCATAATGGGGTACTTTTGTCATTCTCTTTCCTTCAATTGAATACAACATAAGAATTCCTCCATTAACACTTAATTGGTAATACTTGCATTTTAAAGATAACACAGTTATTATAATATGTAAACAAATGTGATTACATATTAAAGGAGTGTTTGAGTTGATTATTGAAAAAAATATTTGGATACTACGACCTATGCCACATAGCATTAACAGAATGAAACAATTCTTGGATGATGGATTTATTGCGATTGGTTATCCAGCAGGAAAGTCGTTTACAGGGAAAAGCTATGATGAATTAAAGGATATATTAGACCAAGAAGATTGGTCTGAAGGAATTGGAAATGTTAATTTGTTTGTATTAATGATGAATGTTGGAGATTATGTCATTGTTCCTGATGATAATAAAAAAGATGTATATATTGGAGAAATCACTAGTGATTATTATCATGAACCAGCTGTCGATAAGCCAAATGAAGGATTCTATCCTCATCAACGAAAAGTAACATGGTTCTTTGATAAGAAGCCACTATTGAGAAGTCAATTACCCGAAGAACTCAGAGGCTCATTGAGATATCCAGGAACCATTGCTAATATCACAAAACATCGTTCCATCGTTGAAGGCCTTATAAATAATGAATCCAATCTCAAGAATGAGGAAAACAGCAACCCCATTCTAGATAAAGCCATACATGTATTGGAGGAATTACTGGACGATAATAATACAGAAATTCGCCTTAAAGCTGCCGAAGTACTTACTAGGTATTATTCAAAAAAAAAATAAACCACTAATAAATGAACTAAACCAAATAGACAACTGAAGAAGAATACTAATCAAAAAGCGTGTATTGTTCATCTTGCGCTTAGTACGTCGTCTTTTCTGAACATGAGCCATAAATATCATTTTCGCTGACAAACTTACTCTGTTAATACTTCAATTTGACTTGTCAACTGTTTATTTTGTTCTTTTGTCAAAGCTAATTGTGCTTCTATTGAATAAAAACTTGAATTCAGGCTTACGCTACGTTTCTCATAATGGGCAGCAATGAGCTGTAAAAATAGTTTAACATCCTCTTGTTTAAAAGGTTTTTTATTTCCATATAATCGAATTTTTTTGATCTACAAATGTCAACTAATCTATGTACAAAAACGCTCACTTAATTGTGTATAAAATTACTCACCTTCTGAAGCTAGGTGGTTCTTCAAATGATATGAATTGCCGACAATTGTGACAACTGTTGCGTGATGTAAAATACGATCTAAAATCGCATTAGTTAATTTAGGTTCCTAGAACACTTCGTCCCAGGACTTGAAGTTTGAAGTTAACGTTTGTAGTAAAAATAGTGCTACGTTTTTTATAACGCATATCGATTAACTGGAAGAATAGTTTTGCATCCTCCGGATCAATCGGTAAATAACCAATCTCATCAATAATAAGTAATTTATATTTTGTGTAATGCTTCAAACGGCTCTCTAGACGATTTTCTACGCGAGCCTTTTTTAAGTTTTATATCAAATCATGGCATTTCACAAAGTACGTGCTTGTACGTTTTTTGCAGCTGCGATACCGATTGCCGATGCTAAATGCGCTTTGCCAACGCCACTTGGACCAAAATAGACAATGTTTTCACTACTTTCAATAAAACGAAGTGTAGTAAAATCATGAATTTGCTGCGGATTTATCGATGGTTGGAAGTCACAATCAAAATCCTTTATTTCTTTTAAGTTAGGAAATGCGCTCACTTTTACCATCGCATGAATCATATTTTGCTCACGTAAATCAATTTCATAATTTGTTAGCTTAATCAACGTATCAATAAACGGTAATTGATTATGAACACTGAAGTCTACGACTTCATCTAGATGTGCGATCATCTGCTTTAATTTTAAATACTCTAGATTCTTTAGGAACTGCTGATAGTTTGTTTGCTGTATCATGTTTCATACATCTCTCCAATGACTTTTAGATTATTTTTTGCTAAAGCATCAATATCTGGATAATGAGGTGCAGAAACTTGCAACGTTTCTTTGTAATCCGAAGGACGAATATTTAATTTTCGTTTAGATATAGGATATTGTGCAATGCACTCCATGTTATAATAGATCCATAATTGATCATCATGTATTTGTATCCCAACTTTTTGCCCAATGTACTTAGTGGGGACTGAATACTGGTTGGCTTTGTAGGATATCATACTTGATGTATTCACTTGTACAAGCTGATGCTTGATACAATAAGAGTTCCTGATTTTTTCTGTTCGTAGCGGAAGAAGGGAGCTCTTACAGGTATTTTTCCAGAGCCTTGGTGGAAAGATTGATTGATACAATTCATCAATTTTTCAATAAACTGATATAGCTCGTACAATCCCACACTTATCGGCTTTTGCTAATACAATACGAGCACAGTTAAATAATTATTCGGGTAATAAAATATGTGCATCGCAAGTTTGTTCATGTAATAATTCTAACACTTCCAGCTTAATATAATGCTTCCGTTGGCGATTATTTTCTGCTTTTTCCCACAAAGTTTGATTGAACTCATCTAATTCAACAATAGTGTTAGCTGGTAATAAAAAATTATTTCGGACGTATTTCACCATATTTTCTACGTGACCTTTTGCAGGATTACAAAACTCGTATTCGAATCCGTAATGCAGCACAAATCGTTCAAACATATCCGTTAAATCACGTTCACCTTTTGCATGAATCTTCTTTATAGCTGGCGATAAATTATCAAAACGAATCGTTTTAGGTACACTATTCATATGCTTAAAGATACGCTGTAAACCTTCTAACAGACACTCTGTATTTTCTGAAGGAAATACATGGGAATAGAATGTATTGGCATCGGGAAAGGACATGACCAGAAATGGTAATTCGATCACTTCGTTTAAATACTTAAATGGTGCCTTTCCGAAATCTACTTGTGCTGTACCAGAAATCGTTTCGAGTGGTAGAGATGCACCTTCAACTTCTTTTGAGAGTACTTTTCTACGTTCTGAAACTTAGCGTCTTACCGTACGATCTCCTCCAACGAAATTATGTTCTTTAACTAATTGGTCATACATACGTTGTGCTGTACGTTGAAATTTCTTTTTCAACTTCAAATCTTCACGAATCCATCCATCAAGTATATGTTTTACTGGATCCATGACTGGTGACGTGCTTGTTTGTTTATATTTTTGAGGAAACTCCTCTTGATCAGCATACTTTTTCACCGTACGCTCGTTACGTCGGACTTGTCTCGCAACTTCGGCATAACTTTTACCTTTTTGGTTCACTTCATGTCTGATATAATTGATTTCTACCACTTATAATATCTCCTAATAGCCTCCTGTTAAACGTTGTTGGTCCAACAAGGAGTTTACTTTTATTGGGTGATGTAGGCAAGTGGTTTTTTCATACATACATTAGTGACCAAAGGGTACATATTTAGAATGCCATAACCAGATAACTTAATTCATATACTTTCTTAATCTTTACACCGAATAAAATCATTTTCAATATTCACCCTATACTTTTAAATATGAATTTCTGAATGCGAACGTATATATGTATTTTTGAAGACTAAAAGTATTTTATAAGAGTATAAAAATTTATTGTTTTCTCTAGAAAATTATCTAAATAAGAAAAAACCCTGCAGAGATTTCTCTCATACAGGGAATTTCCATGTCAGAACAATTCTTCAAATTAATTTATCAGAATAGAGTCTGAATTTATGTGAGCACTAAGTACTCACTTCTAATTATTTAACTGTTACAGTAGTAGTAGTACCTACACCACCAACAATTTCAGTTAACGTAACACCCACACCTGCAGAAGCTACTTCATAATGACCAGTTACTTTAGTATCACCTGATAATGCAGCATATGCTTTAGCAGCGACAGTTGTTAAAGTATCACCAGCAGCAACTGTAAAGCTTACAGTATGTTTGAATGCACCATCTTCTAATTCGATTGAAACTGTACCAGCATTTGTTGCACCAGTAGCGAAGTTAATAGCAATTGTTTCTTTACCAGGTGCCACACCAGCAGTGTTAGCAGCTGTTGTAGTTGGAACGTTATTAGCTAATGTTACTGCCATTGTAGTATCGTTAGCTGCTGGAGTTTTAGCAGTTAAGATTACTTCATCAGTAGTAGCGCCTTGCGTTACATTAAAGAAGCCAGTAACAGTAGCGTTAGCAATTAAAGCATTGTAAACTTTAGTTCCGACAGCAGTAGCTACATCAGATCCAATAATATTTAATACATCAACATTTAATGGAGCATTTCCGTTAAATCCTTTAGCAGCCACTGTTACAACTGCAGTTCCTGTTGTAGCAGCTGCAGGTGCTGTTAATGTTTGTTTTTGTGCAGTTCCAGCAGTTCCAGGAAGCGGAACAATAGGTGTAACTGTTACACCAGTTACTACAGTTGCTGCTTTTACAGCAGTAGTAGAACCTACTAGGTATTGTGCTGCAATATCTGCTGTTGTTGAAGCAGTTGCTTTTAGGTTACCTAAGTTCAAGCCATTTGCACTATTTACAGTGTAGACTAATGTATCAGTACCTTCTAGGACAGAAGGACCAGCAATTGTACCATTATCTAGAGTGAACTTAGTAAGGGCTGCATCAAGGTCAGTTTTCTCACCAGCAGTTACATTTTCTTTAAATGTAATTTTGATTTGATCCGCTTTACCATCAGCATTTGTATCGAATGCTACTGCTGATTTAACTGATACGAATAATGCATCATATGCAGCTTGTAAATTTGTAGCGTTAAGTACACCACCAAGAATCAATGGTTTAACAGGACCTAATAACGCTGTAACTTGAGTAGCTGATAATTCTGGGTATGCTTTCTTAAGAACAGCTTCTTTTGCAGCATCTGTTACTGCATTGTTTAATTCTTGAACAACTGTAGCTCCTACACCTGTACCTACACCTGTATTAATGATGTAGAATGATACAACATCATCAATCACTTGGTAAGTAACACGTACTTTTTGTGGTGACGCTTGTAACTCAGCAATGAAGTTATCTGCTGTTGCAATTGGTGTGCTACCGATACCGTAGTATTTGTAAGTTTTACCAGTTTCACCAGCATATTTAACAGGAGTAGCTTTACCTTCAAATTTAATTGTTTTGTTAGTAGTGTTGATGCTAGAAATATCAATTAAATCAGTATAAACATTTGGAACAGTATCTACATCACCGAAAGTAGCTGTTAAGCCTGTAGCAGTAACGTATTTATTGAAGTCACGTGCATCTGTAGTAGTACCGTTATCAGCACTTGCATCGAAGTTGTTAGTTGTAACAAATGATGGAGTTACAATCACAGAAGCTGCTTTACCAAGTGGAGCAGTTTCAACTGTGAATGCTGCTTGATCAGTATTGATTACATCAGCAGTAATTGTAATGCTACCATATTCTTGAATTGCAAATGAAGTAGCTGCTACATTGTTTTGATCACGGTAAGTAACTGGTGTTTTTACAACAATTGGTTGACCGCTTGTATTGCGAATTTCATAAGTCATTTTACCTTGTAAACGTTCTAAAGCCACACCACTTTGGTTAGTAAGAGCGAATGTATAGTTTGCAATACCGTCAGAACTTACATTTTGGTTTGAAGTTTTACCTTCAACTTTGAACGAAGCACCAATTACGCGCTCATATTGGAAGTTAGAAGCTGGAGCTTTGAAGAACGGTTCACCATCTTCTAATACACCCGTTTGGTTGTTTTGAGAAGTGTTTTGGTCGATCCATACTACTGGAGTTCCAACTTCACCTTTTGCACCGTAAAGAACAACTGTTGCTTCACCTTTTGAGTTCAGCTTGATTTTACCTTGTTGTCCGTTAGCAGATAAATCTTGAAGTGCAGTACCATCTTCAACATTTTTGAACTTCGCGTTTGAGTTTGTGTTAAGGTTACGATCGATTACTTCGTCAAGTGCAATGTTTACAAGACCATTAGCGTATGCTTTACCGTCTTTGTCAAGCACTTTTACTTTGTACTCACGGCCGTTTGTTTTAGAACCGTATTGTGCTGCTGCTTCTTCTTCACCGTCACGCTCAACAGTGATTTGGTGGTTTAATTGAGCACCTTCAAATTTAACCTGTGCTGCAGTAGCAGTCAATTCAGTTGCTTCCCATTTTTTGTTTGCAGTAGTAGCTTGTGTAACATTGTTAGTACCAGTTACAGTTGAAACGCCTAATACAGAGCTTGAACCGTCAACGAATACATAAGGAGTTACAGCAGTGTTTGTACCAGAAACAACAAATGTAGCTTGACCATTAGAATCAGTTTTAACTTTGATTTCTTCTGAGTAACCAGTTGTTGCTTGGTATGGAGTAACTGTTAAACCAGTAGCTGGATTTGTAACAGTTGCTTTTGAAATAGCGTTAAATGCAACATTTGTATTTTCTACAAATGATACGTTTAAATCTTTGTTGCTAAGTGCTGCACCTGTTTTAGGATCTTTAAATGTTACTTTATAAGTTTTCTTAACTCCATTAGCTAATGTGTTGCCAGTAGTAACTTCTTCAATAGTTAAGATGTTATCAACGCCCCAGTACACAGTACCGAATGCACGTAATTGAGGAGCACCTGTTGGGTAAACAGTTACATCGTCAGCATCTGGTGCATATTGAGTGTAAGAGTAAGAAGCAATACCTTCAGCGTTAGTGTAAACTTCGACAACAGCATCTTTGTTTAAAGAACCGGTTGGAGCATCAACGTTGAAAGTTACAGGGATACCAGCAGCCTTTACGCCAACATCAGCAGTAAGTGTTACTTGGTTACCTACTTTACCTTGAGTGTTTGTAGTTTTTAATACGATTGATTTTGGAACTACAGCTTCGATACCTTTGAATTTACCAATTGTTTCGCCATCAAGAGTTACAACGTACTCTTTGTCAGCAGTTTGAGCTTCAGTAGTTAATACAACAACATTTTTGTTAGTTTGTTTAACAGCTGCGTTTTTAACTTCTAAGCCTTCGATTTTGAATTTAAGAGCTTCTACGTTATCAACTTCTTCGTCGAATGTTACTTCAACAGTTGTGTTGTTGATAGCTTTTACAGAAGCGTCAACTGTTTCAACAGCTAGATCAAGCGTACGAGCGAATACTACTGCGAAGTCTTGACGAGTGATAGCTGCGTTTGGTTTTAGATTTAATTTACCGTTTTCTTCAGAACCAGTGAAGATTCCGTTAGCTACAGCGATCTCTAGAGATTCTTTAGCCCAACCTTTTACTTGAGAAGCGTCAGCGAATTGGCTTAGGCTTTCGCTACCTTCTAAACCGAAAGCATCTACAAGAACTTTAGCTGCTTCAGAACGAGTTAAAGATTTGTTTGGTGCGAATTCGTTTGCACTAACGCCTTCAAAAATGCCGTTTGCTACTACTGCTGCGATTGAGTTGTAGTACCAAGCACCTTTTTTAACGTCTGAGAAGTTTACATCGCCGTCAGCTTCTAATTCTAGAGCTTTCGTGAAGATTTCTGCAGCTTGTGCACGAGTTACTGTGTTAAGTGGGTTGAAGTTCCCGTTAGTGTCACCTTGGATTACGCCTTGGTCAACTAAAGCTTGAACCGCGTCTTTTGCGTATCCAGAGATTTTGTTATAGTCGTTTACTTGCGCAGCAGATGCTACAGGTACGATTGCTGATGCAACTAATGCAGCTGTTGCTGATGCCGCGAAAAACTTACGGCCTTTGTTTTGCTTTGCCATTAATGTATTCCTCCCTAAAATTCCTTAAATTGATATTAATCCAACGAAAACTATAGTACCGCCTAGTTACCTAAATGTATGTATTATAGCTTTCTTGAATAATACAAAACTAAAGCAAATTTGTTAGTAAATTTACTAGAAAAAGCGTAGTAGAATACCATTCTAGTAAGTTTATTCACTTTCTACAATAATATAACACTATCTTTTCCTAAATTCAAGCATTGGGATATAAATTTAGTTATAGAAGATTTTTTTACCATACCTATTATGGTATTTAGTAGAAACCATCAAACTTACAACTAATTATATCCTCATTTGGATTGGTAACATATAGTTCCGTTACCTATTATACCTTACTCTCAATAATAACCAAGCATTTTCTGGAATGGTTACTAAATTGTCAAAAATTAAAGACTCCCGTAATATTTTAGTTATAATTGTAATGAAACAGAAATATAGAAGGCGTTTCTTAGCGAATTCTGCCACTCCCCCACCAACTTCACGAGTTTCTTCTTTATTAAGTAAATAATCAATTCTATCTGTCCCCATGTTGTAATAATAGATTGCCACTTTTTATGCTACACTTTTGATAGTTTGATAGGACATGATCAACTACTGAAGGGAGCTTGAAAAATGAAACGTAAATTTCCTCTTTATGGAGCAGTTTTGGCAGGTATGTTATATCTTGCCCCTACTACCGCTTCAGCAGAAGATATTTCAAAGCACTGGGCCTACCATGAAATGAACTATCTCATTACCAACGATTTAATGAAGGGCGATGAATTCGGCCATTATCGTCCTAATGATGCTGTCACTCGTGCTGAATTTGCTGCTTTTCTTGTCAGAACCCTGAATTTGCCAGCAGCTTCTAGTCAGGCAACCTTTGCAGATGTTAAAAAAGGTGACTGGTATTATGGAGTGGTTGAGCAAGCAAGCTATCACGGATTAATTAAAGGTGACGAGCAAGGCAAGTTCCATCCGAATAATCATATTAATCGTCAGGAAATGGCGGCTATGTTAAAAAGAGCTCTTACTTATCAAAACATCAACACATCTTCCTCCCCTATTGCTTTTAGTGACAATGCACGCATTGCCAAATGGGCCTATGCAGATGTACAAGCTGTCGTCTCAACAGGACTACTTGTTGGGAAGCCGAATAATCAATTTGCACCTCTTGCTCAAACAACTCGTGCAGAGGCAGCTACCGTGCTCTATCGTTTAATCCATCTGGAAGCGCCTGGGACAGGTGGTAAGCAATACATGACGACGAATTACTCACATGATTACTCTTCTGTAGTGAGTAAACAAACAAAGAATAATCCAAAGGTCGATGGTGCTGGCATTTTCACGGCTAGCGAGGCACTAGTGTCATACTATGTACACCCAAAAAGCTTTATGCAGGATAGCCCATCTTATTATCAATTCTTAAAATTATCTACGGTAGTCAACAACCTGAGTGCAAAAGAGCTGAATGATAAAGTACTTGCAAATAAAGGAAGCTTAGCTGGTACCGCGGATGCCTTCATTCAGGCTGGTGTCGACAATAAGATCAATGCTATTTATTTGGTCTCCCATGCCTTACATGAAACAGCCAATGGTGGTTCTGCTCTTATTAAAGGGATTGAAGTTGGCTTAGATACAAATGGCAAACCAATGATGGCAACATCAGAAAATCGCGATAAATTAACAGCAATTAAGACAGCCTACAATGCTTACGGTATTGGCGCTATTGATGCCGATGCTAATAAGTATGGTGCTGAGCGTGCTTATACAAATGGATGGTTTACTGTTCAGGATGCCATTATCGGTGGTGCCCAATTTGTAAAAGACCAGTACATTAGCAAGGGTCAAGATACGCTCTATAAAATGCGTTGGAATCCTGACAACCCGACAGTCCATCAATATGCAACACATGTGATGTGGGCCGTCATTCAAGCGAAAAAGATTTATGACATTTATGAATTAATTGGTGCTCATACGACAACTAATCTAGTGTTTGATGTACCTGCTTATCA
This sequence comes from Lysinibacillus sp. PWR01, assembly GCF_043359455.1. Lineage (NCBI taxonomy): Bacteria > Bacillati > Bacillota > Bacilli > Caryophanales > Bacillaceae > Lysinibacillus > Lysinibacillus sp. PWR01. The sequence continues at coordinate 59,297 of NZ_JBHERJ010000040.1, forward strand.
AAGTCAATCTTCCGCTCCTTCATTACCAAGCCCAACGAAGCAATATGCATTGGATTTAGGTTTAGCTGGAGCAACAGGGACGACGACGATTAATCTCAATATGAGAACGTATCCAAATATAACAGATAATGCTTCGATTATTACGAATTTGCCAAAGGATACCTCCTTTAAAGTTCTTGGTGAAAATGGTGGTTGGTTGAAAGTGAGCGTCAATGGACAAGAAGGCTGGATGCTTGATGATTATGTGAGTCTTGAAAATGGTTTACAAATTGTCAACATGAACATTACACTCAATGTTCGAAGTGAACCATCTACTACGAGTGCTATTTTAGGTACTGTTAAACCGAATGGCTTTATTATCGGCGTTGTAGACGATAAAGGTGAATTTGTAAAAAATGATGCCTGGTATCAGGTAATCTACAACGGAAAAACAGGCTGGGTACATGGCGATTATATTGTAAAAAAATGATTTTAATAGGATGCGTCAAAGAAGAGTGCGATGATGATTCGCACTCTTTTTGTTGGTCATTTTTTATCACGGAGATGTAAGCGCTATATAATAGAAGAAACTCGAAATTTTAGGCTATCATTTTCAAAATGTTTCCCTAAAATTTAGTAAATTTCTACGCCTAAAAAGTGCGCTAAAAAGCTTCATATGATGATCCATATTCTTTTTAAAATTCGTTATCTTATGAGAGCTATACCCTAGTTAATCCCCGTTAAACCCATTATCGAAAATTTCCTGTCAATATTGCTTTTATGGTATGATAGATTGCAGTGAAAATGGAATTACAGAAAGGTTTGAACACTATATGAGGCATGTAACGATTATGGGCGTACCCTTTTTACATATTGGTCAGCAAGGGTTTGTTGATTTACTCGTTAATCGTATTGAACAGCAAGAAAAAACTTTCGTTGTGACAGCCAATCCTGAAGTTGTCATGCAGGCAAATGAAAATCCAACTGTCATGAATTACTTAAAGCAGGCAACTTACATTTGTGCGGATGGCATTGGTGTCGTTAAGGCTGCACAAATTCTTGGTGAGTCACTTCCAGAGCGTGTAACAGGCTATGATACGATGGTACGTCTGTTGGAAGTTGGTCAACAAAAGCGTTTTAAAATCTATTTATTAGGTGCTCAAAAGGAAACCATCGAAAAGACGGTTGCTAATATTCATAAGAACTATCCAAACGTTGATGTCGTTGGCTATCATGATGGCTACTTCGACTGGAATGATAATGATTTTGCAAAAGAAATTGCTACTCTACAGCCTGATCTTGTATTTGTGGCATTAGGTGTACCAAGACAGGAAAAATGGATAACGGAAAACCTTGAGAAATTTTCAAAGGGTGTATTTATCGGTGTAGGTGGCTCCTTCGATGTCATCGCTGGCACTGTCAAACGTGCACCAGTTATTTGGCAAAAGTTAAATCTTGAATGGCTCTATCGACTGTTACGCCAGCCAAGTCGATTTGGCAGAATGCTTGTACTTCCACGCTTCGCTTTAAAGGTATTTGCATTAAAGCTTAAAGGTCAGGGCAAAACAAAATGAGTCAGTCAACATTTGTTAAAAGCACACTCATCTTAACGATTGCGACCTTACTTTCAAAAGTAATCGGTAGTATCTTCCGTATACCACTTCAAAATATTGCTGGTGATGAAGTACTCGGTATTTTTAGTCTTGTCTATCCTGTTTATATGGTAGCACTTTATTTATCCGTTGCAGGTATCCCTATCGCTATTTCTAAGCTGATTGCGGAAGCCAAGTCGAGTCATGATACTGCCAAAATTAAGAAAATTTATGTGACTGCAAGAATCCTTGCATTATCCTTTGGCGTCATTAGTTTTACAATCATTTACGGCTTTTCAGAGCAGATAGCGAATGCACTTGGTGGGCCTTCAACAGAGATTGCCTTAATTATTGTTGCCCTCACATTACTGGTAGCGCCCTATATGGCTGTCTATCGTGGATTTTTCCAAGGTTTTGGAGATATGCGACCTACTGCCATCTCGCAAGTGATTGAGCAGTTAGTACGTGTTGCGTTAATTTTAATTGTGGCGTATTTCCTAGTTGCGATGGATTATTCGAATGATATCGTAGCTGGGGGGATTATGGCAGGCTCTGTACTAGGAGCTCTCGGCTCACTTTTCTATTTACTCTTTAAATATTTCCGTTCTTCGGTAAAAGTGACGAGCAAGGAGAAATATTCTGGTAAGGATTTCTCTAAATACAGTAAAACCATTTTAAAAATTTCCATTCCAATCGCGATTGGTTCTGTCACAATGGCACTCTTTAACTTTGTAGATTCCTTTACGGTTACATATGGCTTAAGAAGTGCTGGTGCAGATGCTAGTGAGATCAGTTACCTTTATGGTATTTATGGTCGAGGACTAACATTAGTTCAAATTACGACTGTTTTTGCTTCTTCGATTATCTTACCGCTTGTACCGCTCATTACAACGAAGCTAGCTGAACGTAAATTGGATGAAACACGCAATATTATCGAAAAAACCCATCGTATGACACATCTTATTTCATGGCCAGCTGCGATTGGACTACTAGCCTTAACCTTGCCTTTAAATCTAGCTCTTTTTAAAGACTTAGAGGGAAGCTTAATGTTAGCCATCATCAACCTGAGCTCTGTCTTTACATCTCTGACTTTGCTTGGAACAGGTATTCTACAGGGCATGAATGCTGCCAAAACAGGGGCTATCATTATATTGAGTGGTGTTGTCCTTAAGGTGTTTTCTAACATCTTCCTTATTCAGGCATTCGGTTTAGATGGTGCTGCCTATGCAACTTTGCTCGTGTATTTTGTGTTATTTATTGTGAATTCTGTCTTTATTTATCGTACGATTCGCTTTACTGTCCTTGGAAAAGATACGGTAAAAATGATTGTGTCTTCGATTGTAATGGGAGCAGCAGTTGGATTACCAACGCTTTGGCTTGACTTTACACATTGGTCAAGAATGGCGGCAATGGGCTATCTAACTGTCGCAATCGTAGCTGGAGGGGCTCTTTACTTCCTTCTACTATGGCTAATGAAAGCTATTCATAAACAAGATTTAAAGAAAATCCCTGTTATCGGAAAAAGATTTTCATAAATAAGAGAGGTAGGACACTTATGTCAAAACAGAAATGGCTTTGGGGAATCATTGTTCTTTTACTCGTCGTTTCCTCTACAGGTATCATGATGAGGTGGAATGCGGAGCAATCGAATGATGCTTATGAGATTGTCATTCCCTATGATGAAATACAAACCGCAGAAAAAAATAGCGACCTAACAATGGATGAAATCCTTTCCTCATTAAAGGATGCTGGACTGAATACTGTGAGTCTAGAGCCCTTAACATTAAAGGAAATGGAAAAGCAAAACTTAATTACCGTTTATAAAGAAAGTGAATTGGCCGCACAATTATTGTTTACACCTTATAAAGATGCTGTTGATATCTCTAATAGCGGCTATTATATTCGAGTGCCTGAAAATGAAAGCTACCAAAAGCTAATCATGGAGAGCGTTGAACCAGCGGAAGTACAAATAGGAGAAGAAGCTTTCTATTTCCTTCCTGCTTCTAACCACAATTTTGATTTAAAAACACCAATTGGCTACGATCAGCCTGCTATTGACATGATTAGTAAGCATGGACTAGCTCACATCTTTAAGGTAGAAAATGCAGATAATGAAGTAGCTAATGAAAAGTTGGTTAATCAATTAGTCGCTTTAAAAGAAGCTTCTGCTGGCCGCTTACTTGGTCAAGGTGATGAAGCTATTGGTTTTGGACAAGAAGACGGCAATCAATTAGTTGAAAAATTAAATGATGCTGGCTATTACTTCTACACAATTGAAAGTAACCCACTTAAAGGTGAAAGTAAAATCGCTCAAATAACGGATTACAATATGATTCGTTTGCATAGTATCAATGTCAACAGAGAGACTAAATTAAAGTTAAATGCAAGTATTGACCGTACAACACGTGCTGTCAAAGAGCGTAATATTCGCTCCATCTTCTATCATATTAAAACAACAGGCAATGCCAAAGAAAATGTAGAAGAAACGATTGATTACTTAAATGGCGTGCATGACACAATGCCAGATCATTTCCAACCAGGTGAACCAAAGCTGTTTGATAAAGTAGCCGTACCAGCTTGGGTTACAGCAGCCGTATTAGTAGCAGGTATTTTATTTACCTTTATCATTTCAGAATTAGTAAAATGGATGCCTCTTCGTATCGCGGCAGCTGGCTTTATGGCTGTACTAGCCATTGCGTACTTTATCCTGAAAAGTACCCTATTCTTACAAGCATTTGCACTCATTATTGCAGTCCTTGCACCAACCTATGCAGTCATCAAATCGGCGCAAGGTTCTACGAAGCTGTCTAACATATTGGTCCAATATTTAAAAGCAGTAGCGATTAGTGTTATTGGTATTGTTATTGTTATTGGCTTATTGAATGGTAATGCCTTTATGACAGGGTTTGCAGTATTTAAAGGAGTTAAGCTTGTTTATCTTATTCCAATCATGGGTGTTTTATTATTTACAGTGATTGAGATTAACCGACTAGCGGATCAAAACATTAAGAACTCTTTATCGAATACGGTAACATTGTTAAATAAAGAATTAAAATATTGGCATGTGCTACTACTCGTTGTGTTGGCAGGTGTCGGATTATTTTACATTAGCAGAACAGGTAACTCTGGCTCTGTGAGTGATATGGAATTAGCCTTTAGACAATGGCTAGAAAATACATTGTATGTTCGACCAAGAACGAAGGAATTTTTAATTGGTTTCCCATTCTTTATTTTAGCGTTATATGTAATGGGTATTAATCGCAAATGGGGTAGCATTCTCCTTGTACCAGGTGTTATCGGTTTCTTATCCATCATGAATACATTTACTCACCTACACATCCCAGTAGCTGTTTCTGTCTTACGTACACTGTACAGCGTATCTCTTGGTCTTGTAGTAGGACTAGTGTTTATCCTACTCTTCAAAATCGGTTATCGTTGGGTTTCTAAGGCAATCGCGAGGTGGTCATAATGCACGTTGTTTTATCTGGCTATTATGGATTCGATAATGTCGGAGATGATGCCATTCTACTGTCCATCATCCAATCTCTCAAAAAGTGGCAAAATGATATAGAGATCACGGTATTATCTAATAACCCAGCAGCTACTGAGCAAACATATGGTGTCAAGGCCGTTAATCGTTGGAAAATGAAAGAAATTCGCCAATTACTTAAGACAGCAGATGGACTTATTAGTGGTGGCGGCAGTCTCATGCAGGATCAAACAGGCATGAAAACTATTCCTTACTATGCGGGCATTATTCAAATCGCAAAATGGTTGAAGAAACCAGTATTTGTTTACGCCCAAGGCATGGGTCCGATTAATCACTCGCTTAGTAAATTCATTGTTCGTACAGTCTTTAATAAGGTCGAGCAAATAACCGTTAGGGATAGAGCCTCTCTAGCTCTTTTAACAGAGATCGGTGTGCGAAAAGAAACAATGATAGTACCAGACCCTGTTATGGGACTTAACGGTAATGACTTTCATTGTGATTGGCTAGAAAATGAATCTTTGTCAGCCGATAGCTATATCTCGGTAAGTGTTCGTGACTGGCCTTCCGCTGTTGCCTACAAAGAAAAAATTGCACACAGCCTCGATGAATTAGCGCGCCAAGGTGAGCAAATCGTCTTTCTCCCTATGCATGGTGAGCATGATTTTATCACTTCACAGGAAGTAGCAGCACTCATGAAGGAAAAGAGCTTGATTGCTCCTGCTGATTTATCCATTGAGGAGAAAATTGCCGTGATTGGTCAATCGCAACTATTAATAGGTATGCGACTACATTCCTTAATTTTCTCCGCAATCTATGCAACACCTTTTATTGCGATTTCGTATGATCCGAAAATTGATGCATTTGCTGATATCGTTGAACAACCTGTAATCGGTCATGTCGAAGTAGATGATTGGAATGGTGTGACATTGTTTGAACAAGCTGTGGCAATCCTTGAATCCTATACAACGGTTCAAGAAAAAATGCGCCAGGCTGTCATCCCATTGCAAGACGAAGCAACAGCAACAGCTAAATTAGCAATTGAAGCTTTTTCAAAATAAATATTAAAAAATGATGAATTTCAATGTTTATTGAAATTCATCATTTTTTTCCTACTTCTAATAATTTTAATATCGATTGTGCTTGCTGCATATGCATGGCTAACACGTATTGACTTGCTTGCATCAAAATTTGCGCCTTCACCATATTCATCATCTCTTTTGCGATATCTGCATCTCGGATTCGAGATTCTGCTGCTTGTAAATTCTCTGCGGTGTTCACATTGGCATTGTAGGCATGTTCCAAGCGGTTTTGATAGGCACCAAGTCTTGAGCGTTCATTGGAAACTCGTTTTAAGGCTTCATCCATTGAAGACATGGCTTTTTCCGCTTCCTCACGAGTGGCAATGGAAGCATCCTTCAAACCAAGTGCCTCGGACCCCATCCCATTGATAAATAATTCTATATTTTGCCCTGCATTGGCGCCTGCTTGAATCTTAATGCCATTTGTTTCATAATCCCCATTGAGCAATGTCTTCGTATTAAATTCTGTATCGGTCGATGTGCGCTGGATTTCCTTTTTTAATTCCTGGAACTCCAGATCTAATTGTTTACGATCCTCATCTGTTAATGTATCATTGGCTGCCTCCACTGCTAGCTCACGCATACGCTGAATCATGGCATGTGTCTCATTTAATGCGCCCTCTGCCGTCTGCACAAGAGAAATACCATCCTGTATATTTTTAGCTGCCATATTCAATCCACGAATTTGTGCACGCATTTTTTCAGAAATCGCCAGTCCAGCCGGATCATCCGCCGCACTATTAATCCGATAACCGGAAGAAATTCGTAGCATGGCTTTACTCATCGCACCATAATGACGATTCATATTATTCAGGATCGCCATCCCCGTTGCTGACCACTTACCAAGCATGATTTCACCACCTTCTTGACCTATATATCGGTTCGTCCACTCATCTATTGACTTTATTTTTGGAAATGGTTTCTAATTTTTTATGAGTTATTAACATTTTATAGTTGATTAACCACATCATAAAAGCACCTGCTTTTCATTTATGAAAAGTAGGTGCTTACTGGACAATCCATCTATTCAATTTTGAAACCTCCAAGTTGATGGCTCTTTTGCTGTAGCAACTCGAAAAAGAGTACTTTATCATTCTCTAATAATGCCTGATCAATTAAATGATCCAAATTTTTCTCCTCTAGCTCTGCAATAAGCTGATCGATTTCGCCAACCGTCACAGTAGAAACCATCGGAATTTGTTGCTTTGGTGTAGCGCTTTCAAGTATTGGTGCTAGATGCTCGTGAACATTGGTAATAAGCAATAGTTGATAAAGTGGTAATCGAATAAAACGATTTCCTTTTTGGAAAACAAATACCTCAGATAAATTTTCAATTTGCTGTGTCTTCATGTTGATGATCATCTCTTTACCTTCTATGGGAATGAAATGGAAAATCTCATTCTCTTTTAAAATAGAGAAATATTGATAAGCAAATACGAGACGTAATTTATCTCCAGTAACTTTTGTGTAAAACGGCTTCATGTATTGAACTTGCATCATCCTTCATCCCTCCTTAGTTATCTGATTATTCAGATTTTAACACAAATCAAAAGCCTTGTTAACTATCTTTATTTCATTTTTTTCTTTCTGATCATTCAGCTTATCATTACTGCATTTTAATCGTATAATGGAAGGACAGTCTTTTTTTCCTTTTTACAATTAACAATGTTAACTATAGCCATACATGATGAAAGGAGTGAGGTTATGGCATTGTCTATATCGCAATTAGCTAAAGAACATCAAGCATTTGTGCTGACTAAATTAAAAGAAGCTGAACAAGGCTTACATCCTTCCTCTACCGAGGATGAGGAACTAGTGCGTCGTGCTGTCTTTTCTGTAAGGAATAAATCCATTGTTTTTGAACGGTTTAATGGAGCGAGTTCTATATTATATGCAAGTGTTCAAGATGTCAGACCCGCTTCTGTTGAAATTGATTTTTCCAAGGAAGAGCTACACTGTAGCTGTCCTCAAGCAAAATGGTGCCGACATCAAATAGGTGCTTTACTCGCTCTCTATCAATATTTTGATTCAGTTCAAAATTGGTCGAGTGCTTGGCGTGCTCAAAAATCAGTTCAGTTAAAATTTTTAGCAGACGAACGCAGCCCGCAAAGCTGGTCGATGATGGTGGATGAGGTGATGAAACGATTATTACCACCTGGGCGCGTATTAGAAGGCTATGGGCTCTCCGCTGTAAGAACCGATGCATTGGAGCGTCTTCGTCGACATATGCCCTTTGAGCGTGAATGGCAACCCCTTTATAAGCTGTATATGGAGCTAGCTATTTTTAATTCGATATGGCGGCATTTAAATGAAACACCTGGACATTCGTTAGATTCACCTTATATGAAATATTTTATCGATCAAAGCACTCAATCTTTTGAGAGCATTCTCACAGAGCTTTCTAATCGGTCACGTCTGTTTGCGACTGACCCATTTTATGATGCCATCCAAGAGCTAGTAAGAGAATTTTTATTAGAACGACAAGGGCTTTTCGCTAACCGACTTCGTCTATACATGCTGCTGTGGGCAGTGCTTTTTTATGAGAAGCCTCGACGTGAACAGGAATTGGCATTTATAAATAATCTTGATCACCCTTCAGCAGAAATTTCTCTACAATCGCTAAAATTATTATTTTATGTGCTATTACAAAAAGAAGATTTGCTGCTTGAAAGTTTGGCACAGATTGATTTACCACAAATGCAGGATTTGTTTGAACTAGCTACTTTTGCTCAACGTGCTGGTGAGTCCTATTCATTAGCAGTCATTTTACGAGCAATTTTACCTTTGACTGAAGAATTTCTACAGGAAGTCGTTCCAGTTGTTCAGCGTGCCCAATACGTAAGGCAATTCCAACTTTTATTTGACGAGATACAGCTTACAGATGAAGAGGAAGCAATGCTATACAGTGCCTTTGGTGTGTATGGGCTACAGCCGTTCTCAAGTTTTTTAATAAAAAAAGGACGTTATCGTGAATGGGCAGCTCTCCATCAATTAAACCCATCATCTCTATCCTATTTAGAACTGTGTGGATTAAAGGATGTATTACAGGTTGAACCTGCAACTGTTTTACCTTTATATCATGTCTATGCCATGACTGAAATTGCTCAAAAATCGCGACTAAATTATAAGCAGGCTGTGCGTATTTGGAAAAGTATGCGTAGCGCTGCAAAACGGGCTGGCAAAGTAGCTTATTTTGAAACATATATGCAAACCATTCGTGCAGAATATAAACGACTCCGTGCGTTACAAGAAGAAATTGAGAAAGGAAACTTAGTATGATGACAATAAATGCTCCTTCCCCTTTTTCCAAAACACAACAGCTCCGTATTGAAGTAGCTCGGGAAGGATATTTTACGTTGCAGGGTTTTACTGCAAATGGTACAACAATCGATGTTGATACATTAATTTCTTCGCTATTCTTTACTTATGAGGCAAATGTTTATGGATTATTAACAAATCGGGCTGATTTTACGATTGAGGTTTCTACAGCTGAGTTACTAGATATTTTTTCATCAAGCTTCCAGCACCCCTTTATCAGTTGGATTGGTGCAAATGAAGATAGTATGGAATGGTTGAAAAAAGTATACGCCTTACAGGAATACTGGCAAGAGCCTTCACTTTGGTCACATGCTGTCATTGCAGATGATTTTTCATCATTAAGTTTTCCTATTGATCATATAGATTCAGCATTATTGGAAACAGCTGTACAGCAAAAGCTTTCACAGGTTGGACTAATACTAGCTGATTTACCAAAGTTACTACCCTTTTTCCTACGAGGCGGCTGGCCATTGGATCAAGCTCGTCAAGCTGGAGCTGTTTCCGTTTCTTTACGGTTAAGTGAGCCAGAAGAAGATGCCGATGTATGGTTATTAGAAACGGTCCTAAGTACTGCTACAACAAAAAACTACTGGACACCTGCTATTCGTAAACAATCCTTACCTATAGAAGAAGCACTACCTACAAAGTGGCGAATGTTTGCAACTGAAATTGCGCAGCAACAACAGCAAATTGTAGAACTTCTATCCACCGATACGATCAATAGTGACATCTTTATTCGTGTGACACTGGAAGATTTAGAAGTGCGCTCTTTCCTACGTGAGGATCTCGCTAGATTGCAGGCACTTGGTTTTGATGTTGTACTACCAGCATGGCTAAAGGATTTAAAACAATCCAAAATTAGAGTACGCGTCACAACTAGCAATGTCTCCACAAGAAAGGTAGCAGGTTTAGATGATATTTTAACGTTTAAATGGCAGTTTTCTATGAACGGACAAACGATTTCAGCTGAGCAATTTAAAAAGCTCGTGGATGAGAAACGTGAATTTATTCGTATTGGAACTGAATGGTTCCGAGTAGACGCCAATTGGATGCAAGAAATGCGTGAATTAATGCAGCAGGCTGAAGATGAAAGCTGGACTGTTCGGGAATTGTTATTTAGAGAGTTACCAGAAGACTTGTCTGCTCCTCTTGAGGAAGAAGATGCAGATGATGCACTGAGAGATGATCCAATCTTTGCATTAGAAATACAACAATCATTAAAAGCATACATGGAGCAGCTTTTGGAGAAGAAAGGCTTGCCTGCCGTTCCAATTCCATTGTCCTTACAAACCGAATTACGCCCTTATCAATTAGAGGGCTTTGAATGGTTAGTCTTTATGCGTCAACAAGGTTTCGGTGCGTGTCTAGCCGATGATATGGGCCTTGGAAAAACGGTTCAATTGATTACCTATTTACTTCATATTTATGAGTCCGCAGCTGATTACACGAAACCATCCATCATTATTTGTCCCACTTCAGTGCTTGGGAACTGGCAAAAAGAACTTGCTCGATTTGCTCCGTCCCTGATTGTGCATACGCATTATCAAACAAATCGAGCAAAGGATGAAGAGTTTAAACAGCTAGTGACAGCAGAAAAGCCACATGTCATTTTATCAACTTATGGTACTGTGTCACAGGATACTGAATTTTTACAGAATATCGATTGGGCAACGGTTGTACTCGATGAAGCTCAAAATATAAAAAATATGCAAACATTACAATCAAAAGCCATTCGTAAATTGCTAGGTGACCATCACATTGCTCTCACTGGGACACCTGTAGAAAATCGTTTATCTGAGTTATGGGCTATTTTTGATTTCATTCATAAGGGCTATTTAGGTAGCTTTGGCCGCTTCAATGAAGAATTTATTTTGCCTATTGAACGGGACGAATCAGAATCGCATAAGCAGAAGCTTCGAGCTAAAATTCAGCCATTCTTATTGCGTCGTACAAAGCGTGATCCACATTTACAGCTTAACTTACCTGATAAGCTAGAATCGAATGAATATTGTCCATTAACAACGGAGCAAGCTTCACTCTATGAAGGCTATATTTTAGAAACACTTGATCAACTAGAGCAGTTAACAGGCTTTCAAAAAAAGGGTCGCGTCTTAAAGATGCTCAGTAAATTAAAGCAACTATGTAATCATCCTGCCTTATATTTAAAGGAACCTTTCGAGGATGCCGAAACAATGCTTGCACGTTCAACTAAGCTGGAGCGCATTGTACAAATGGCAGCTGAGATTGTGGACAATGGGGAGCAATGTCTCATCTTTACACAGTATATTGGCATGGGACAATTGCTACAGCATTGCTTTAGTGAATTATTTAATGTAGATGCACCGTTTTTAACTGGTGCCATGCCTAAGCAGCAGCGAGATCGCTTAGTAGAGGCTTTCCAGGCAGGAGATTTCCCTATATTTATCCTTTCATTAAAAGCAGGTGGAACAGGACTTAATTTAACAGCTGCTACTCATGTTTTACATGCGGATCGCTGGTGGAATCCCGCTGTCGAAAATCAAGCAACAGATCGTGCTTATCGCATCGGACAGACACAATTTGTGCAGGTCCATAAATTTGTGACAATTGGTACGATCGAAGAAAAAATTGATAAAATGCTGGTGCAGAAATCTGCATTATCGGAAGAGCTTATTCAATCAAGCCAGTGGTTGACCGAGTTAGAAGATCAAGAACTCCGCGATTTAATAACATTAGATATATAATAATGAGATGCGCCAAGAGCAAATAGTTCTTGGCGCTCTTTTAGTGGAACTTGCTACTTCTTTTCCCTACTTACTTCATCATTCATATTTAGTTGTGTTGTAAATTCCATTGCTGTGCGGTCTTCAGCAATGTTTATTATTAGTGGTACACATCATTCCTTTCTGCTGTTACGGTGCAAGAAATATAAGGAGAATGGCGGATCAGACAATGAATGTTCTCTTGCCCCGTATGTAAACTTTCCTTGCTAAGGTAAGACAAAATCCTTTAAGCCTTCCTGTTCATTCGGTGGCTGCGACGGTACTATAGCTGTTTCGTCACTATCTCTTTGTTTAAGTTGATAAAATCTAACATCCTCAACCACTACCTCTGTCATAAAAATCTTCGTGTTCTCCTCATTTACAAATGACCTTGTTTGAATACGGCCATTGACACCGATTAATGAACCTTTACCGCAATATTTAACGATGTTCTCTGCAAGCCTTCCCCAAGCTGTACAGAAAACAAAATCTGTATCTACTTCCCCATGATTGTTTTTAAAATTACGGTTAATGGCTAGTGAAAAATGAGTCTGCACACGATTTCCAGATAAGTAACGTAACACCGGGTCTTTCGTAAACCTTCCAACCAATCCGACTTGATTCATCCGTTCACCTCCTTTGTTTTTGATTGCTCTCATCTTACAAAATGATTCCGGCATTAGCAAAAATCAATATTGTTAATTTCCTTCAGTTTTTGAGCATAAATTGGGTAAATTAACATTTTTGTTTTTCTATTTTTTATTAATTTTTTAGCTGAATGCTTTAGGCTTTAATAGCAAATGCTATTTCATGAAATCTGCAATTTCGCAGTTTTTGAAAAATCGTCACAGGGGCACATCACAAACAACCGCTACCTCATGTGTTATACTAAAAGAATGACAGACTTAGGAGGAATATACATATTGAAAACATTTAAAATGCTTTCCTTTGACCTTGTCACAAAAGATGGCGTGCAACCATTCCCTTTAATCGATGGCATCATTATTAATCAGGAAAATAGTCATCAATCTTGGGTACTTGAATTGTTTATGGAAAAACAATATCGCTCAACCTTTGATGAGCTCTTAGCGAATGCTACAGTATTCAATGTACGTGCAGTTATTTCGTTTCCAGATAATGAACCCGCTCCTTTCCAAGTGATCGTACATACTGTTGAAGAAATCGGTGACCATGTTTCAGTACTATTAAAAGGTACGCTTAAAATTAAACGCTCTAAATATGCTGAGCAATTACTGTCAGAGTTACTTGCTGAGGGCGTTTCCCTAGAGGATTTATTGGATCGCTTTACACAAGATATGAAAAAGCGACCAAAATTAAAAAATGACTGACGATGCGAATTTTTGCATCGTTTTTTTTATTGGACAAGCAGTAATTTTTTTGTACAATACAATTTGAAAAAGGAGGGTTTCATTTGGTGGTTGCTATGAGGGGGAGGCCTTTAAGGCTGTTGGAGATGTTCGTTTTGTCATTATAGGAGTATAGGAATTTTCTCAGGGCCATGCTTGATTAGTGATTAGTTACTCTTCATGAGTATTCTGCTTCTGGCATTTCCCGCTTACATGGGTATAAAAAAGAGTGTTTTCCGCAGAGGAAACACTCTTTTTATGTTATCGGTTATTCATACCATCACGGTATTTTTCAGTGTTGTTTACTTTATCGTCGACAACATCATTATTATTGTTACCGTTCATGTTGTCATTGCGTTCAACACCATTTACACCGTTTGCATTTGGTGTGTTGTCATAGCCGTTTGTGCTGTTGATATCGGCATTTGAACCAGGTGTTGTTGCTTCAGGTAATGTTGTATTATCGTTAACAGTACCTCGATCTACACCATTCCCATTTACATTATTGCGATCGTATGCATCGTCACGATTATTCGGATCTAATGCGTCCTCGACATCGTCGACTCCTCGACGTACGTCATTCTCGACTTCTCGAACAGGGTGATCTTCTACTGCATTATTTCCCCAGTTACAACCTCCAAGGAATGCAGTTGCAAGAATGATGGTTAAAAATGACATTTTCCACATAGTAAAAAACCTCCTTTCTTGGGTACTATGTCATCAAATACATCTACTGTATTTGTGATCCTACATAGATTGCCCGAGAAAGGAGGGAACTATCCGATTTTTGTACAAACTATTTTTGTTTTTCTTTTAATAACTGTTCAATATATGCTGCCTCTGCTTTACAGTCGTAGCTATAGTTTGTGCCTAGCTCTTTTTGCAATGCCTCGATTGTTTCGACTTGCTGTGCTGTTGGTTCTTCATTTAAAATTTTGGCAATAACCTCATCGATTTTTTGTGCCATTTCTTCATGAAACTGTGCGCTCATCAATGTATCAGCAGGGATTTTTTCGATCCACGCGGCATTCTCCTGAAAATAAGTCTGCCAGTTTGCAATGAAGTCTTCCATGGAAAAGCGCTCTTCATCCCAACCAATACTTGCTAAGTATGTTTCAAAAGATGTTGAAATCGAACGAGTAATGCTAATTTTAATACCTGAAGACAATTCCTTATACATCTTAATAATCCTCCTACGTTTGTAAAACCTAAAAATTACATCTATTTCAATTCACAATCGCTTATTTACCATCGCAATTTAAGAACCTACTAATCAATTTTTGACTTGACTTTATCTATTTTATATCTTTTGGTCTACAAATGCAAATTAAGCTTGTTTAGGCTGTTCAGGCCCAATTGCAAATAGAATATCGGCTTCACATACAAGTTCTCCATCTACAGTTGCTACACCATGACCTTTACCCATTGCGCCACGAAGTTTTACAAATTCTACTTCCAATTTAAGTTGGTCGCCAGGTACGACTTGACGCTTGAAACGACAATTATCAACACCCGTTAAAAACGCTAAACGACCCTTAAATTCTTCAGCATTTAATAAAGCCACTCCACCTACTTGAGCTAAAGCTTCCACAATTAACACACCTGGCATAACTGGATAACCTGGGAAGTGCCCATTAAAAAAATCTTCGTTAATTGAAACGTTTTTTAATCCTACTGCACGTTTCCCTTCTTCTAATTCAATGATGCGATCGACGAATAAAAAAGGATAGCGGTGTGGTAAAATTGCTTGAATTTGTTCTGCAGTTAACATGTCATTTCCCCCTCAAAAATTAAGTATGTATACACAAAGTAAGGTAAAGAATAATGTTATTCTTTACCATTCATAATATCAAATATATGCTGCCATGTTTCTCGTTTAAAAATATCCATAGCATTGCCTTCTCCAATAACGCTAAAGCCAAACATTGCGCCTAATGCTGCGGCAACAACGACTAAAATGAGAACAATTACAATGCGTAACCAAATCGGAATCAGTCGGATTTGCACCCATCGAACCTCGCGTTGCTCTCCAGTCGAGCGGCGTTCTTTCTTTTCTGGTTGCGGTTGCGTATCGGTTTCTTGTGTCGGCACAGAACGTCGACGTGAATCGTTTGTCATAGATTGTACTCCTCTTCATTCCTTACTATGCGTTTTTGGATAACTTCCTATCGAATGCCATTAATAAGTCCTAGCATTTGATCTGCTAATGTCACCGCTCTTGCGTTGAATTGATAAGAACGTTGTGTTTGAATGAGTTCTGTCATTTCTTTCGAGAGGTTAACATTGGACATTTCTAGTGTACCACTTTGCATGCCAATTTGCTGACGGTTGGCTCCCACAAGCTCTGTCAAAACTTCTGCCTGCGTATAGCCAAGTTCAGCTAAATTATTAGGTAATCCCATATAAGAACCGGCAACATGCTCCATTAATTGCGGCTTTTGGAATTCTGTTACAGCTAAATCCGTACGAATAATATCCCCATTTGGATAAGATGCTTCTAATACGCCACCATCTCGAACAGCAAACTTTTGAACCGTGTCTGGTAATGTAATAGCTTGTCCTGCAGCATTAGCTACTGGATAACCCTCTGCTGTTACAAGCATAACTGTTCCATTATTCAATGGAGATAAATAAAAGTCACCTTGTCGAGTATACACTGTTTCAGTTCCATTTTCACCATCTGGCATCAAAATATTGAAATATTGTTTCGCTTTTGTGAAAGCTAAGTCTAAATCACGATTAGTTGTTTGTAATGAACCTTGCTTTTCATTGGATTTAATTTGCCCAATCATTGCGCCAGATCCATAGCGAATACCAACAGGTGTTTGTCGTTCTGCACGATCCTGCTTATCATTATTAAATTGCTGATAAAGTAATTCATTAAAGGATGCTTCCTTTGTTTTATAGCCTGTTGTATTACTGTTAGCAATGTTATTACTAATGGTATCCAGTTTGTTTTGTAATTGCCCCATTGTGTTTGTAGCTGTAATCATTGTACGTAGCATTGATAAAAGCCTCCTGTTCGCCCATTAAATTTTTCCGATTTCATTTACAGCCTTTTCCATGCTACGATCATAAGCTTGTAATACTTTTTGATTTGCTTCAAATGCACGGTAGGCAGTCATTAAATCTGTCATTGTGCGACCAGAATCTACGTTTGACCCTTCTAAAAAGTTTTGACGTAGTGTAAATGAAACATCATTCGCTCCATAAGCTGTTGGCAAGTTCTCACCATTTTCTGTACGAATAAGGCCATTATCTTGTTTTTGTAGCATGTTCGGGTTAGCAGCAAATGATACACCAACACGAGCTACTTGTTGATTATTTACAAAGATAGCGCCACTTTCATCTAATCGGAAATCATCATTTGGTAGCTGGATACGTTGCCCAGCATCATTTAGTACATATAATCCTTGACCGTTAACTAAATAGCCTTGCCCATCTAATGTGAAATTACCATTACGTGTGTAAGCCTCACCACCAGCAGGATGCTCTAGTCGGAAGAAAATTGAACCCGTAACACCATCTTCATTTTGTGGTAAGTTTCCATTAATCAATGCCATATCTGTTGTAAAATCCGTGTTATAGATTTGGCCTTGTATGTAATTTGGCAATGTTTCTTGTAAATATGTCCCTGTATTTAAAGCTCCTACTTGACTCATATATTCAGCGCCGGCTTGTTGGTGAGCAGGAGCATTTGTTTTTCCAATGCTAGACATTAGCATATCTGGAAATGAGCGAATTGTAGATTGATCTGCCTTAAATCCTGGTGTATTCGCATTTGATAAATTATTGGTAAGTAATTCTGTTCTTCTTTGTTGCGTGATCATACCTGTTGCAACTGTATAAAATCCTTTAAACAAAGAAATCACCTCATTTTATTTTTATAAGGATGCTGGCACACGATCAATATTTTCAAGCATGATACCTGTACCAATGGCTACACAATCCATAGGTCTCTCTGCAATGAAAACAGGTACCTTCAACTCTTCTATTAATAGCTGGTCCATTCCATGTAACAATGCACCACCACCAGTTATAATCACTCCACGATCAATGATATCGGCTGATAGTTCAGGTGGTGTTTTTTCTAAGACATTTTTAGCTGACTGGACAATCATGGCTACTGACTCATGTAGTGCACGTTCAATTTCTTCAGACTCAATTGTAATTGTACGTGGTAAACCTGTTACCATATCACGGCCACGAATATCCATTGTATCATTGCGACTACCTTTGAAAACTGTACCAATTGTCATTTTGATTGCCTCTGCAGTACGTTCTCCAATCAGCAATTTATATTCTTTTTTAATATATTGCAAAATATCGTTATCAAACACATCGCCTGCTACTTTAATGGATTCACTTGTTACGATATCACCCATTGATAGAACCGCGATATCTGTCGTTCCGCCCCCGATATCGACTACCATATTTCCACTTGGTTGGAAGATATCCATTCCAGCACCTATTGCTGCAACTTTTGGCTCTTCCTCTAAATATACTTTTTTACCACCGGATTTTTCAGCAGCTTCACGAATTGCCTTTTGTTCAACACTTGTAATATTCGTTGGACAACAAATTAATATGCGTGGCTTCGCCAAAAATCCTTTTACGTTTAATTTATTGATGAAATGTCTTAACATCGCCTCTGTCACATCAAAATCTGCAATGACTCCGTCTCTTAGTGGACGAATAGCTGTGATATTACCTGGCGTTCTCCCTACCATTTGGCGGGCTTCTTCCCCAACCGCTAATACTTTATTTGTCTTTTTATCGATCGCCACAACAGATGGTTCATTGAGGACGATCCCTTTCCCCTTAACGTGGATTAATACGTTCGCAGTCCCTAAGTCAATGCCAATATCTTTCGAAAACATTTTATAATTTCTCCTTCCCGCCAGTTCCAACTACATAACGTTCATTTTATCTCTTTATCTAGAATATTTTATCATATTCTATTGGTAATTTCACCTAAATTTAGTGAATAAGACTGTTTTCTTTTTAGGCAGTGAACGGCTATAATATAGAATTACTATTCTTAGAAAATCATCACTTATGCTTGTCCAACACAGCAAAAAAGAACGAATCATTCTTGACTCGCTCTTTCTTTCCACTTGTTTTTCGTTGCTTCTCCTCCGCGAATATGACGTACGGCCTTATGGTAGGCGAGTATTTCTTTCACTTGGTCAGCTAATCCTTCATGAATTGTTGGTAATCGCTCTGTTAAATCCTTGTGCACCGTACTTTTTGAATAACCAGTCATTTTCGCGAGGACACGCACAGTCTCACGCGTCTCAATCAGTAATTCACCGAGGCGTATGCAGCGCTTCCGAATGTGCTCATGCACGTTCTTCGTCCTTTCCACACAATTTCACAAAATGCTTTGGCAATCAGATGCACATTTGCGCATTTCTTCACCTTATGTGAGGACAAAGCTATTCAGAACACGTTTTGCATTTTCTTGATAAAATGCTGACTTTTTATGCGTTACTAGCTTTTCTCATTAAAAAGCTAGTAATTTTTTCGGATTGATATATTTTCCGTTTTCAAGAATTTCGAAATGCATGTGGACGCCAGCCGCTTGATTCCACTCGTTGTCAGTCGCTTTTCCTAATGCTTGACCTTGTGTAACCTCATCGCCTTCTTTAACAGCGATATCCTTCACAGAACTATAATGTGTCTGCATACCATTTGGATGCTCAATCACGATCTTATTGCCTGTAAATGCGTCTAGTTTTACCTCTAGTACTTTACCACTCATAGCAGCTAGTACTTCAAACTCTTCACCATTCATAGCAATAGAGATTCCTGAAGATGTAGTAAATGTTTGATTAAATACCATTAGTGCATTTTCACGAGACTCTTCATTTGCCTCTAACTCGTAAAATTCTTGTAAGACTTGTACTTTACTAAAATTCTCTTCTTTGAATGGATACTTCATGTTTTCAGTTCGTGCATTAGTTTCCACTACAGGACCTGGATCTACTTCAGCTAAATCTGGTAAAGGAGCCTCTTCTACTTTTGATACGAGACTATTGTAACCAAATAACAATCCTGCTAGAACAAGTGCACCACCTGTGTAAACTACTGGCCAAAACCACGGTTTCTTTTGTAATTGGCCATTTTCCTTTTGATTTGGATCTTGGTTTTGAGAAGCTTTGTTATTTTTATCCTCTCTCATTTTCATCACCTCTAGTTGCAGTGTGAACAACTAGAAGTTATTTTAAACATGCATCTATTTTTTTTATTTCAATATCTTGATAATAATAGTGTAAAATTTCGGCAGCTGTTTTTCCTTCATTTGCCATTGCCTCAGCTCCATATTGACTCATGCCCACTCCATGCCCATAACCTTGAGTTTTCACTTGAACTTTTCTTTTATTGGCATTAAAGATGATTGTGAAATCAGTTGATGGTATACCAAGGAGCGTTCTTACCTCTCTCCCTGTCCAGACGTTATTCCCTAGCTGTAAACGTTCTACTCGTCCAGAATCATTATAAAATAACTGGATACGATTAAAATCACTAGGTTGCCATTGTATAGGCCATAGCTTATTCCATTGAGCTAAAGTCCATTCTTGCTCAGCCTCAAACTTAGGAGATGTTTGATCAGATATACTTGCAACACTTTGCAAATATGGAATATCATTTCCACCATATCCATAAGCACTTTCTGTTTTACCATTGCTTGTTGAATGAAACATGGCTGTAATCAATTCATTATTATAAAGAATAACTTGTCCTTGTGTTTCATTGATAGCTTCGACAATTTTCTTTTCATTTCCCAGGAAATTGCTAGCCCAATTCGCCTTTCTTTGCTCTTCATCATAGAAGACTTGCTTTGCCACAGTTGGAGCAATTGCAATTTTTCCGTAATTTGTCGTTTTCAACGCATATGTGCGTGCTGCAATAGCTTGTGCCTTCAGTGCCTCTTTTTTAAAAGAAACAGGCATTTCTGCAGCAACTACCCCTGTAATATACGTTTCCAAAGGGATTTTTTCTTCTTGCCCCTCCACTTCTATAAATATTTCACAAGCATTCTTATCACTAGTTTGAGGTATGAGAGCCTCTTGTCTTTCACTAAACCCTACTATAGGAAGCATATATAATGCCCCAATCAAGCAAATGACACCTATACTAATCATCCATTTTTTCATAAGGAATAATATGCTAGATTTCTTGTAGTTATGAGAAAACAAAAACCCTCTGCATAAAAAGCAAAGGGTTTTAAAATCTATTTAGTTTGTAGGCAATTCAACTGTTACATCTTCAATTGTCACTACTTCTTCTGTAATACGTTCAATATTAGCACCAAGAGATGCTAATTTTCCATGGAAATCAACATAACCACGATCTAAATGATGAAGTTTTGTGACACGTGTCATTCCTTCTGATACAAGACCCGCTAAAATTAATGCAGCCGCAGCTCGTAAATCCGTTGCCATTACCTCAGCTCCCTGAAGATCCACAGGCCCCTCGATAAACACAGAACGTCCCTCTATTTTAGCACCAGCATTCATGCGACGGAATTCTTCAACATGCATAAAACGATTTTCGAATACCGTTTCTGTAATAATACTCGTACCTTCAGCAGTAAGCATTAACGCCATCATTTGTGATTGCATATCTGTTGGGAAACCAGGATGTGGCATTGTTTTGATATCAACTGCTTTTAGTGTTTTAGGAACTCGTACACGGATTCCTTCATCCAACTCAGTAATTTCTACGCCCATCTCACGCATTTTAGCTATTAAAGCAGTCATATGCTCAGGAACTGCGTTTTCAATCACCACATCTCCTCTCGTAATAGCTGCTGCCACCATAAATGTACCAGCTTCAATACGGTCAGGAATAATATGATGCTCTACTCCATATAATGTATCGACTCCTTCGATACGGATTGTATTTGTCCCCGCACCGATTACACGGCCACCCATACTATTAATAAAGTTTGCAAGATCCACGATTTCAGGCTCTTTCGCTGCATTTTCAATTACAGTTGTCCCTTCAGCTAAAGATGCAGCTGTCATAATATTTTCAGTTGCCCCAACACTTGGGAAATCCAAATACACATTAGCCCCTTTTAAGCGACCCTCTGTCTTCGCCTCAACATAGCCATGGCCAAATGAAATTTTTGCACCCATTGCTTCAAAGCCTTTTAAGTGTAATTCAATCGGACGTGATCCAATTGCACAGCCTCCAGGAAGTGCTACACGAGCATAGCCATTACGAGCAAGTAGAGATCCCATTACTAAAATAGATGCACGCATTTTACTAACAAATTCAAATTGAGCTTCACTTGAAAGTTCTTTTGTTGCATCTATATATACGGCATTATCTTCAGGTATATATGTAACTGCTGCGTTTAAACTTTTAAGTACTTCATTTATTGTAAAGACGTCTGCTAAATTAGGGACTTCTTTAATTACATTTTCTCCTTTTGAAGCAAGTAAAGCTGCTGCAAGGATTGGTAACACTGCATTTTTTGCGCCCTCTACACGTACTTTTCCCTGTAGTTTTTGGCCGCCAGTCACTATTATTTTATCCACCCTATGTCCCTCCGAATTCAATCTATTAACCTACCAAATTTTTATTTTAATAAAGAAGTATAATGTCATAATCAGTAAACAAACAACTCTATAGTACAACTTTTCTAACGCTCGTTCAAGCGTCCAAATCACTATTTTAAGCCATTATTAGATTTTTTGCTATTTATTTATTGTACGCTGCTAAATTTTTTTTGTGAATGACCAATAACCCGTTCGCTTCTAATACATACCCAAAGATATATGAATAAAAAACAACTTTTCATTTTTTTCTATAAAAAATGAAGTGGCAGGCCCTATTATCGTACATTTATCAATGGGTATCTTGGTAGCTAATAGCGTAAAATTCATAAGAATTTAATGTATTAGCGTCTTTTTACATAGTTCAAAGGGCCACACAAATGGTATTATAAAGTCCTTTGAAGTATGTAGACCTATAAATTTATGAAAGAAAGCAACGAATTCTTTAAAATAAATAAGGAAGTTTGCCTGACCAGCTAGATATTTGAAGAAAGAAATTAGATACTGCTGAGCCTATCGCAATACTAAGTAAAATATAAATGAGCTGAATTTGAAAAACTCGATTCTTTTTAAATAGTTTCTCGATCATAAAAGCTTGTAATGCGTAAAAAGTAATAGCAATAAAAAATAGGTGGGATAAAATACCCAATAAAGCTTCTTGTCCGATCGCTTCATATATTTCCATGTAGCATCCTCCATTTCTCCTTCAATACGTTTATTCACCTTAAAAAACGGGCAGATGCGATATCTGCCCGTTAAAAATGAATTAGATATTACCCTCATGAACGTTGATACGATTCAACGCACGTTTTAATGCTAGGTCAGCACGTTTGAAATCAATGTTGTCTTGTTTACTTTGAAGACGTCCTTCAGCACGTTTAACGGCTTCTTTAGCACGTTGAACATCGATGCTTTCAGCAATTTCAGCAGACGGCGCTAAAATTGAGATTTTTTCTGGACGAACTTCAATGAAACCACCGCTTACAGCAACAATATCAGTCGAACCGTTTTCTTTTTTAAGCTTCACTGCACCAATTGCAAGTGGAGCAACCATTGGAATATGGCCAGCAAGAACACCGATTTCTCCTGAAGTTGTTTTAGCGATTACCATTGATACTTCAGAATCGTATACTGGGCCGTCGGGAGTGACAATATTGACTAGAACTGTCTTCATATTTTTTCCTCCTCGTCCCTAGTATTAAACCTCTACGCCCATGCTTTTCGCTTTTTCAACTACTTCATCAATTGAACCAACTAGACGGAAGGCATCTTCTGGTAGGTGATCCCATTTGCCATCAAGGATTTCCTTGAATGAACGAACAGTTTCTTTTACAGGTACATAAGAACCTTTTTGACCAGTGAATTGTTCCGCTACGTGGAAGTTTTGTGATAAGAAGAATTGAATACGACGAGCACGTTCTACTGTTTGTTTATCTTCATCAGATAACTCATCCATACCTAAGATTGCAATGATATCTTGTAATTCACGGTAACGTTGGATTGTACGTTGTACACCAGTAGCAATTGCGTAGTGCTCAGCGCCTACGATTTCAGGTGATAATGCACGAGAAGTCGAAGCTAATGGGTCAACCGCAGGGTAGATACCCATTTCAGATAATTTACGCTCAAGGTTAGTTGTTGCATCTAAGTGGGCGAAAGTTGTAGCTGGAGCCGGGTCAGTATAGTCATCGGCTGGTACATAAATCGCTTGAATAGAAGTTACAGATCCTTTGTTCGTAGATGTGATACGTTCTTGTAGTTTACCCATTTCAGTTGCAAGTGTTGGTTGGTAACCTACCGCAGAAGGCATACGACCTAATAGGGCAGAAACCTCAGAACCTGCTTGTGTGAAACGGAAGATATTGTCGATGAATAAAAGTACGTCTTGACCTTGCTCATCACGGAAGTATTCCGCCATTGTAAGACCAGTTAAAGCAACACGCATACGTGCACCAGGTGGCTCGTTCATTTGACCGAATACCATCGCTGTTTGCTTGATAACGCCTGAATCGCTCATTTCGAAGAATAAGTCGTTCCCTTCACGAGTACGCTCACCTACACCAGCGAATACAGAGATACCAGAGTGCTCTTGTGCGATATTGTTGATTAATTCTTGGATTAATACAGTTTTACCTACACCGGCACCACCGAATAGACCAATTTTACCACCTTTGATATATGGTGCAAGTAAGTCTACTACTTTGATACCTGTTTCAAGAATTTCAACTGTAGTTGAAAGATTCTCGAAAGTTGGTGCTTCACGGTGAATTGAATCACGACGTGCGTCTGCTGGAATCTCTTCACCTAAGTCAATTACTTCTCCAAGTACGTTGAATACACGACCTAGTGTAACTTCACCAACTGGTACTGAGATAGCTTTTCCTAAGTCTGTTACTTCTGCTCCACGTTGTAAGCCATCAGTAGATGACATCGCAATTGTACGAACAGAATCATCACCTAAATGAAGCGCAACTTCTAATGCAAGAATTGTTGGTTCTTCATTAGGACGTTCAATCTTAACTGTTAAAGCGTTATAGATTGCTGGTAATTGGCCATTGTCGAATTTAACGTCAACAACTGGACCCATTACTTGAATAACATGTCCTTTATTCATTACTGTGTACCCTCCTATCGTATTCTTATACGACATTGGGAAGCTGCTTGCCTATTCTAAGGCTGCAGCTCCACCAACGATTTCTGTAATTTCTTGTGTAATCGCCGCTTGACGTGCACGGTTATATTGCAAAGAAAGGTCTGAAATAAGATCAGTTGCATTATCTGTTGCATTTTTCATAGCCGTCATACGAGAAGCATGTTCACTTGCTTTTCCATCTAATAATGCGCCATAAACTAAGCTTTCCGCATATTGTGGAAGTAACACTTCTAGAATTGCTTCACCAGATGGCTCGAATTCATAAGAAGCAGTACCGCTTGCCGGGGCAATATCTGTTAATGGAAGAAGTTTTTTCTCTGTCACTTCGCTAGCAATAGCGCTGACAAAGTGATTATAGTACATATAAAGTTCGTCATACGTACCATCAATGAACATACCAACAGCATTACGAGCGATTTCTTTAATATCAGCAAATGTTGGTTGGTCAGGTAGACCGACAACATTACTGATGACATTATGATCACGTTTCACAAAGTAGTCACGAACAACACGACCTACTGCTAAAATAACGTATTCGTCTTTTGATTTATGACGCTCGTTAATCGTACGTTGTACTTGACGTAGGATACTTGAATTGTAAGCACCTGCAAGACCACGGTCAGAACCAATGACTAAGTAAGCCGTTTTCTTAACAGGACGAGCAGTTAACATTGGATGTCCGCTGTCTTTTGTCCCTGAAGCGATCGCGCCTACTACGTCCTGAATTTTTTCCATGTAAGGAACGTAAGCTTTAGCATTTTGCTCTGCACGACGTAACTTAGAAGAAGAAACCATCTGCATTGCTTTTGTAATTTGCTTCGTACTCTTTGTTGAAGTAATACGACCTTTAATTTCGCGTAAGTTTACCACTGGTATTTCACCACCTTCTGTTTTTTAATCAAGTGACTAGCTAAGACTTATTCTGATTTAGCGAAAGTTTTTTTGAATGCATTGATTGCTGCTTCATAATCCGCATCAGGAGCAAGCTCTTTAGTAGTACGAACATGATCTAAAACGTTTGTGTGGTTTGAATCTAACCAGCTTAAGAATTCTGATTCGAAGCGAACGATATCTTGTACTGGAATATCATCTAAATGACCTTTAGTTAATGCGTAAAGGATTGCAACTTGTTTTTCAACTTTTAGTGGTTTGTTAAGGTCTTGTTTAAGAACTTCAACCGTACGTTTACCACGCTCCAGTTTAGCAAGTGTTACTTTATCTAAATCTGAACCAAATTGAGCAAATGATTCAAGCTCACGGAATGCAGCTAAGTCAAGACGAAGTGTACCCGCAACCTTTTTCATCGCTTTAATTTGAGCAGATCCACCTACACGTGATACAGAAAGACCGGCGTTAATCGCTGGACGTACACCTGAGTTGAATAAGTCAGATTGTAAGAAGATTTGTCCATCAGTGATTGAGATTACGTTAGTTGGGATGTATGCAGAGATATCCCCAGCTTGTGTCTCAACGAATGGAAGAGCTGTAATTGAACCATTTTGATATGTTTCATTTAACTTCGCAGCACGTTCAAGTAAGCGGCTGTGTAAGTAGAAAACGTCACCAGGATATGCTTCACGACCTGGAGGACGGCGAAGAAGAAGTGAAAGTTCACGGTAAGCTGATGCTTGTTTAGAAAGATCATCATACACGATTAATACGTGTTTACCTTGTAACATGAATTCTTCAGCCATAGATACACCAGCAAATGGTGCTAAGAATAATAATGGAGCTGGTTGAGAAGCAGAAGCTGTCACAACGATTGTGTAATCTAAAGCGCCATGTTTACGAAGAGTTTCTACAACACCACGTACAGTAGATTCTTTTTGACCGATTGCTACGTAGATACAAATCATATTTTGGTCATTTTGGTTAAGAATTGTATCAATAGCTACAGATGTTTTACCAGTTTGACGGTCACCGATGATTAACTCACGTTGACCACGACCGATTGGTACTAATGCGTCAATCGCTTTAATACCAGTTTGTAGTGGTTCGTGTACTGATTTACGAGCCATTACACCGAAAGCTGGACTTTCGATTGGACGAGATTTTGTAGTGTTGATAGGACCTTGTCCATCCACTGGTTGTCCAAGTGGGTTTACAACACGACCAATTAGTTCTTCACCAACTGGTACTTCCATGATACGACCTGTACGACGAACTTCATCGCCTTCTTTGATGTCAGTGTATGGACCTAAGATTACGATACCAACGTTACCTTCTTCTAGGTTTTGAGCCATACCCATAACACCATTAGAGAACTCTAGTAGTTCTCCAGCCATGGCGTTGTCGAGGCCATGAGCAAGAGCAATACCGTCACCAATACGGATAACTGTACCAACTTCGCTTACTTTAAGTTCAGATTCATAATTCTCAATCTGTTGTTTAATCAGACTGCTGATTTCTTCAGCCTTGATGCCCATGTATGTCACCTCTCACATTTCTAAATTATTAACCGATTAATTCACGTTTTAGACGCTCTAGTTTATTAGCTACTGAGCTATCATAAATATGGTTACCGATTTGAACACGAATACCACCAAGTAAAGATGGATCAACTTCGTTTGTAATATTTAATGATTGTTTTCCAACAAGTTTCGCGAACGCTGCTGAAATATTAGCGCTTTCTTCTGCAGAAAGTGCACGTGTTGAAAATACTGTTGCATCTGCAGTGCCTTGTGCTTGCGCAGCAAGTTCAGCATATGCCTTAGCAATTTGTGTCATCTCGTTTACACGTTTTTTCTCAACTAGAAGTTGAACAGTGTGTAAAACTTCTGGTGTTGCACCATTAAAGATATCAGCTACCATTTGTTTTTTTCGTTCAACGGAGAACTTAGGTGCATTTAAAAGCGTTAAAAAATCAGGCGATTCTTTTACTACTTTTGTTAGTTCACTTAAGTCTGCTCCTACTTCAGTAAGAATATTTTTTTGTTGCGCCAATTCAAAAAGCGCTTGAGCGTAACGTTTTGCTACAGTTGAATTACTCATCGAGCTTCCCCTGCCTTCGCAATCGTCTCTTCAATTAGAGCACGGTTGTCTGCCTCAGAAATCTCTTTGCTAAGGACTTTAGATGCTGCAAGTACAGATAATGAAACGACTTCATCACGTACAGCTGCAATAGCTTTTTCTTTTTCAGACTCAATTTCACGTAAAGCCGATTCTTTTAAGCGATTTGCTTCATTACGAGCTACAGTAAGAATTTCTTCTTTTTGTAATTCGCCTTGCTTCTTAGCGCCATCAACAATCGATTGTGCTTCTGTACGAGCTTCCTTAAGAAGGCTCTTTTGTTCTTCTAAAAATTGGTGCGATTCTTTGCGCGCTTTTTCAGCTGCTTCGATTTCACTCGCTACTAATTCTTCACGCTGTTGCATAATGCCCATAAGTGGACCCCAAGCGAATTTCTTTAGTAGTAACATTAATACGATGAAAATAACTAATGTTGCGATGATATCTCCACTATTTAACGAAGCACCGCCTGCACCTAGTACAAGATTATCTAAAAACACGATTGTTTCACTCCCTTCAAGAGCTTTAACTTCAACATAATTTAATGACTAAAAAACTACCTATTTTAAAAAGCTATATTTACACATAGCTTTTATCAGTTCCAAAATGAAGGGCGAAGTTTCATCTGGTGAATCCTGCTTCGCCACTAGTAAAATTCAGTGTTCAACTGAATTATTTGTTCATTACGATGAATGCTACTACTACTGCGATGATCGGTAGGGCTTCAACTAATGCAACCCCGATGAACATTGTAGTTTGAAGAACGCCACGAGCTTCTGGTTGGCGAGCGATACCTTCTACTGTTTTTGATACGATAAGACCGTTACCAATACCTGCACCAAGTGCACCTAAACCGATTGCGATTGCTGCTGCTAATAAACCTAATGAACCTGTCATTTGAAAATTTCCTCCTTGGAATTGTTTGTATTTGTTGTTCAAGCATAGGATATATGCTTTATATTAATGGTCATCGCTCACTTTATGAGCCATGTAAACCATTGTTAACATTGTGAAGATAAAGGCTTGGATAAAGCCGATGAAAATTGAGAAACCTTGCCATGCCATCATAGGAACGATTGCCCCGATGAATCCCACAGCACCTGATGATGCTAAACCTGCAAGTAAGCCAAGTAAAATCTCACCCGCGTAAATGTTACCGTAAAGACGTAAACCTAATGTTAATGTGTTTGCAAATTCTTCTACTATTTTAAGTGGGAACATGAATGACATTGGTTTGAAGAATGTACCAACATAATGACCTGTACCCTTCATTTTAACACCATAGTATTGCGTTAAGACTAAAATCATCGCTGCCAACGTCATCGTAACTGTAGGATCAGCTGTTGGTGATTTCCACCATAGCTCATGATCATAGACGATAGAGAATGGAAGACCTAATAAGTTAGATACTGCGATAAACATAATTAGCGTAATGGCTAGAACGTGGAATCGTCCACCAGTTTTCCAGTCCATGTTGCTTTTAATAATATTCTTAACGAAATCCATAATCCATTCCATAAAGTTTTGCATACCAGTAGGTTTTAACTTTAGGCTTCTAGTTGAAATAAAGGCAATTAAAAATACGATAATTGCTGCAACTAGTAACATCATAACTGTCGATTTGTTAAATGTTAAAAAACCGACTTCTAGTAACGGAGCTTCATGATTCATTGTTATTTTTCACCTCTCTTTCTAATTTAAAGCACATTAGCGGTTCCTTACATGTGACACAATTCTCTCGACAAAGAGAAAAACGTACGGAATCATTAGCCCTATAACCGTGCTAATTAAGTGAAAATAGTTTGGCAACGAAATGGCTATTGCGACTGCCGCAACACCTGATCCAAAGCGAAGCGCTGTACCAAGTGAGCCTATTTTCTTCCCTTCACTAATGGATCTGTCAAACTTCTCCATACGACGAACTAAGATCCAAAAATTATACGTACCAAAGAATGCACCGACTGCGATGCCCGCAAAAACAGTTTGATAGGGGGTAAATCCCCAGCCTAATGCGCAGAGTGCAAGCAAAAAAAATAACGCCCTCTTCTGCACAGCAAAAATGTGATGCAAATCTAGCATTGGTTGTAATCTCCTGAATCATTTTTTCGAGTAATGAAAACGTTTGCTGACCACTATGTGAAATCAGAAAAGAGCAGTGAAAAGCACTACTCACAGCGGAATAGTAATGGGAGAGTCATTTCAATTACAGGTGTAAATGCCCAAAAAAATAACTTACACCCCTTACCGACTCGGTAAAAACCGAAACGCACAAAACGTTGCAAATCGACAGTTTTATTTTGAACTGTCAATTTAGTAGAAAGTTGATATAACAAGTGTTTCAACGTCCTATTTATGAACAGAAACCCTTATCATTCTTACCCTTTGTAAGCATACAATAGGTGATATTTGAAGTCAATTGGTAAAGGAGAAAAACTTCACAGCCTCTATACTCTTGTCAAATTGTTGACAAATTTGTGTATGAAATTTCATAGTTTCAAAATTTCACAACCTTCTCACGCATAAAAAAAGCTAATTTACGACAAGATTATGCTCGTAAATTAGCTTACCCATTTCAATAGGTACATTAGACTTATTTTTAATATAAAATATAGTATATTAATTAGTTTTTTGTAAAAATCCTAGCAATGCCTCCACAATACGCTTAGATGCATGCCCATCGCCATATGGATTTGATGCTTTAGCCATTGCTTCATAGGCGTTTTTATCTGTTAGTAATTCCTTTGCTAAAGCGTAAATCGTTTCCTCTTCCGTTCCTGCTAGCTTTAATGTTCCTGCTGCAATCCCTTCTGGACGTTCTGTCGTATCTCTAAGAACAAGCACCGGCTTCCCTAATGAAGGAGCCTCTTCTTGTACACCACCTGAGTCCGTTAAGATCATATATGAATTTGCCGCAAAGTTATGGAAATCAAATACTTCAAGAGGCTCAATTAAATGCACTCGTTCATTATCCCCTAAAATTTCATTTGCAATTTCTCTCACAGCTGGATTCATATGCACTGGATAGACAACTTGAACATCCTCATGTTCTGCTAGTATTCTGGTGATCGCTTTAAACATATGGCGCATTGGTTCACCAAGATTTTCGCGACGATGTGCCGTTAATAAAATCATGCGATCTTCACCCATTTTATCTAATACAGGATGTGTGTAGTGTTCACTGACCGTTGTTGCTAATGCATCTATTGCAGTATTACCTGTAACAAAAATCGTCTCAGAATTTTTATTCTCATCTAAAAGATTCTTTTTAGATACTTCTGTTGGCGCAAAATGTAAATCAGCCATCACACCTGTTAGTTGACGGTTCATTTCCTCTGGATATGGTGAATATTTGTTCCATGTTCGAAGTCCTGCTTCTACATGCCCTATAGCAATTTGGTTATAGAACGCCGCCAAGCTTGCAATGAAAGTCGTCGCTGTATCACCATGTACCAACACGATATCTGGCTGTGCTTCTTTCATTACTTTATCTAAACCTTGTAATGCGTTTGTCGTTACATCGATTAATGTTTGGCGATCCTTCATAATATTTAAGTCATAGTTTGGTGTAATTTTAAATGTCTCTAGTACTTGATCGAGCATTTGGCGATGCTGTGCTGTTACAGTTACAATGGATTCTATTTGCTCAGGATACTTTTGCAACTCCAAAACAAGAGGAGCCATTTTAATTGCTTCTGGTCTTGTACCAAAAATCGTCATTACTTTCCATTTCTTTGTCAAAACGATCTGCACCGTCCTTTTTGTTATTGTATGCAAAGGTCAATCCTCCCCATTGATGCTAATCAAGAGGGATTACTTACCTACACATACTATGAAACGCCCTTCAATTTGAAGGACGCTTTCACAAGTTATTAGTTTCCTAAATGAGGAAACTTCATGTATTGATTTTTATTTTGTACCGAATAAGCGGTCTCCCGCATCACCTAAACCTGGTACAATATAGCCATGATCGTTTAATTTTTCATCAAGTGCAGCAATGTAAATATCTACATCCGAATGTTCTTCTTGAATAGCTTTTACACCCTCTGGTGCAGCGATTAAGCACATGAATTTAATGTTTTTAGCTCCACGTTTTTTCAGTGAATTGATTGCTTCCACTGCAGAACCACCCGTTGCAAGCATTGGATCTACAATGATGAAATCGCGTTCTTCAACATCTGCAGGAAGTTTTGCGTAATATTCAACTGGTTTTAATGTTTCTGGATCACGATAAAGACCAATATGACCAACTTTTGCAGCAGGGATAAGCTTTAATACGCCATCTACCATGCCGATACCCGCACGTAGAATCGGTACAATTGCAAGTTTTTTACCAGAAAGTACTTTTGTTTTTGCAATTGTTACAGGTGTTTCAATTTCAATTTCTTCTACCGGCATATCGCGTGTAATTTCAAATGCCATAAGTGTTGCCACTTCGTCTACTAGCTCACGAAATTCTTTTGTTCCTGTGTTCTTGTCGCGAATATAAGTTAATTTGTGTTGGATTAGTGGATGATCAAATACATAGACTTTGCTCAAAGGGATTCTCTCCTCACCGTTCGGATTCATTTTTATCTCAACTAGTATAACAGAAAAAAGGAGTCGCCTCAAAAATAAATTTAGGACGACTCCATTTATCATCTATTCTTTTGTCAAAAATAAGTTATTGATCCAGGATTATATCTAATTGTTCAATTGGCATTGGCTTAAAATAGAAGTATCCTTGTCCTACTGTACAGCCTAGCGCACGTAAAATTTCAACCTGTTCCTCCGTTTCTATGCCCTCTGCCACTGAAATCATCCCTAAATTTAATGCTAACTGAATGATAGAGCGAACAATAGCTAGTGTTGCGGGATCTTCAATAGCATTGATAAAGCTACGATCAATTTTTAATTCAGCAAACGGTAGTTGTTGCAAATAGCTTAACGAAGAAAAGCCTGTTCCAAAATCATCCACTGACGTTTTAAAGCCATAGCTCTTTAGCTCTTGAATTATTTTATAGGCAGATTGAAAATCTACTAAACCAATATTTTCCGTCACTTCTAAGATAACATAGCTAGGGTCAATATTATACTTCCGCACAAGTTTCAGCGTATCCTGAACAAAGTGTGTGTAGTAAAAATGATCAGGTGAAATATTGACAGCTATTTTCACTAATTTCTTTCCCAAGCGTTGTCGTTCGGAAAGCCATGTGAGCACCGTCTCTAAAATAAGCACATCAATTTCTCGAACCTTGCCAGCACTCTCTGCCACAGGAATAAAGACTGCTGGTGAAACAAAACCTAGTTTTGGAGAAATCCACCTTGCAAGTGCTTCAATACTTTGAATTTCTCCATTGCGTAAATCGACTTTAGGCTGTAAATGGACTGTAATTTCTTTATTTTTGATGGCTTCTGACAAATGATTTAAAACCGTCATCTTCTGTACAAGCACATCATTTTTCTCTGTTGTAAATATTTCGGTATGTGTGCCTGGTCTATCGATTGCAAAGGATAGCGCATTATCTGCAAAACGGATCGCATCATTAATATTTGTATCATCATTATATGAAGCAATTCCTGTTTTTAATGTAATATAGATTTGCTTTCCTCCTATAATAAAGGGCTGGCGAATCGTTTCTTTTATTCTCATCTCATAATCATGCAAATTTTCTTTCAGTGACATTGTAGTCATAATCAAACTAGAACTTGTAAATCTAGCAACATACTCATTATTTTCCAACTTGTCTTGCTCAAGACGTTTGGCAAGTTGTCTTAAAAGTTCATCACCAATTTCACGGCCGTACAGTTCAACTACTTGATGAAATTCACTTGGTTTTAATATTTTAATAAAACCGCTTTGTCCCTGTTGAACTTCTCGTTCAATCGTATTAACAAAGCTGTGACGATTAGGTAAACCTGTTGTAATATCTGTATAGGCTAAATCCCAAATTTTTTTCTGCGTCCTTGCATACGAAAAAGCCAATGCAACAAGTGCACCCATTTTCCGAAACATATTTTTAAACGTTTGGTCACTTTGTGTTTTTTGGCTAAATATCGAAAAAACACCTATCACTTGCCGCTGTTGATTGCGTATAGGTATAAACCATCCATGCG
Source organism: Lysinibacillus sp. PWR01 (assembly GCF_043359455.1). Classification (NCBI taxonomy): domain Bacteria; kingdom Bacillati; phylum Bacillota; class Bacilli; order Caryophanales; family Bacillaceae; genus Lysinibacillus; species Lysinibacillus sp. PWR01. The sequence goes on from NZ_JBHERJ010000040.1 coordinate 93,188, forward strand.
GCTTTTTAGCTAGCGAAGCATATTGCTTATGTTCTATAGGAATATTCACTTCATCTAAATTCTCTATAAAAGTAGACGTTTCTGATTGCATAACCTCGTTAAAGAAATCATTGTTTGCACAACATCTTGGTATGCTCTCTGTTTGATTATCTCCTGTGAAAACTTGTAATTGATTTACTTCTGTTTTTATGAGCACCATACTCGCAATATTTGGCATAAAAAATTCATTGAGACCGTTACAAATAATCTTCATCTTCTGCTCGAAGGTAAACTCCTTCTCAATTGCCTTGTACATATCATTTTCTAGACGCATTAAGAAGTCTTCCGTATGATAATACGTAACATCCTTCACAAATACTAAAACAAATTGCGTTATATTTGCATCATTGCAAAATGGTAGTGCTTGTATTTCTGCCCAAAAGGGAGGTTTATTGATGCCGTTATGATTTAGTTTTGCCTGCACCATTATGCCGTTATGTATTTTTTCTTTAATCATTTCAATGGTTGTCTTTTTTTCGTCCATAGATAGCCATGAAAAATAATTAGTATTTAGAATTTGAGCGCGTGAAGCATTAGTAAGCATACAAAAAGAATCATTACACTCTAATATGCAATGATGATTTGTTGCATCAAAAATAACGTAGCTTTCTTTCGAATTATTCCCTAATTTGCGAATGCTGTTTAATAATACATCATAATCTGTGTTTAACGATTTAGTGACCATCCAACCCCTCCTTTTCTATCACTTCAGCTCATTTCCATTGTACATAAAATTTAATTAAATTTTCACTTTTATTAAAAAAAACTTCTTTTCTAGGACACTATCTGTCCTCTGCCTACTATAATATATCCTTTTATACCGATTTAATGTAAATTTATTCAAAAATAAGGGGATTATTCTACTTTATTAGAAAAAAGATGTTTTTTACAGTTTAATCCTTCGTTTACAAAATAAAAAGCTGTATTTAAAGTAAAATTTGTACTTTAAACACAGCCCTATTATTCTATTGATTATGCGTATAGTGGATGCTTATCTGTTAATGCTTTCACACGATCTTTTGCATCTGCTTTAACTGCTTCATCTTCAGGGTTTTTAAGAACTGCTGCAATAATTGCTCCTACTTCTTTCATATCTTCTTCTTTAAACCCACGAGAAGTAACAGCTGGAGTACCAATACGAATTCCAGAAGTAACGAACGGAGATTCAGTATCGTAAGGAATTGTATTTTTATTTGTTGTAATACCCACTTCATCTAGTGCATGCTCTGCTACTTTACCTGTTAAACCAAGAGATTTAACATTTAGCAGTAATAAGTGGTTATCTGTACCACCAGAAACAATTTCAACACCTTCAGCAATTAATACTTCAGCTAAAGCTTTTGCATTCGCTTTAATTTGTTTTGCATAGTCTTTAAATTCTGGTTGTAATGCTTCTCCAAATGATACAGCTTTAGCAGCGATAACATGCATTAATGGACCACCTTGAATTCCTGGGAAAACAGATTTATTTAGTTTTTGCTCCCATTCCTTTGAAGCAAGGATTAATCCACCACGTGGTCCACGTAATGTTTTATGTGTCGTTGATGTAACAAAGTCAGCGTATGGTACTGGTGATTGGTGTTCGCCAGCAGCAACAAGACCAGCGATGTGCGCCATATCCACCATGAAATAAGCACCTACTTCGTCTGCAATCTCGCGGAATTTAGAGAAGTCAATTTCACGTGGATAGGCAGATGCACCTGCGACAATAAGTTTTGGTTTATGTTCTAAAGCTTTTTGACGTACATCTTCATAATCAATCACTTGTGTATCTTGTGTTACGCCATACTCAACAAAATTGTATAGGATACCAGAGAAGTTTACTGGAGAGCCGTGTGTTAAGTGACCACCATGAGAAAGGTTCATACCAAGCACTGTGTCTCCTGGTTCTAAAATTGTATGGTAAACAGCCATGTTTGCTTGTGCACCAGAGTGTGGTTGTACATTTGCATATTCTGCTCCAAAGAGTTCTTTCACACGATCACGCGCAATATCTTCTACTACGTCTACATGTTCACAGCCACCATAGTAGCGTTTACCAGGATAACCTTCAGCGTATTTATTTGTCAGTACTGATCCTTGCGCTTCCATAACTGCTTCGGATACAAAGTTTTCTGATGCAATCAATTCAATATTTGCTTGCTGACGTGTTTTTTCTGCAAGAATTCCATCTAATACTGCTTTGTCTTGTACTGCTAATTTTTCATATGCCATGTTTGAAAAAGCCTCCTAAAGTATCATTATTTATCTATACCACTAATAAATAGTAGTAATTATTTATATACTGCACGTTCTCCGCCAATTAGCTTTGGACGTGTTGTTGCAATCGTTACAACTGCGTCTCCTACCATTTTTACCGATGTTCGAACTGGAACAGCTACTGCTTTCAAATGCATACCGATTAATGTTTGTCCAATATCAATACCTGCATGTGCCTGTATTGTTTCAACAATCACTGGGTTATCAAATTGCGTATAGGCATATGCTGACATTGAGCCGCCTGCCGTACGTACTGGGACTACCGCAACTGGATCATAGCCAAATTTTTCAGCTGTCGATGCTTCCATAGTAATGGCACGATTTATATGCTCACAACCTTGGAATGCTAAATGCAATTGATGCTTTGATGCAAATTCTTGTAACGGCTCAAAAATGGCTTCTGCTATTTCCAATGCGCCTGCTGTGCCAATTTTCTGACCAATCACTTCAGATGTAGAGCACCCTACTACAAAAATTGTATGGGGTCGTATCGTTACCTGCTCTTCAAATTCACTGAGTAACTGAGTCAAATGTGTTCGTATTTGTTTTACAACCATTAAGCTCAGCTCCTTCATCTATATCCATTAAAATCATGCCATATATGACATCCTCTACGAATGCCATATATGGAATAACAAAATCACTATTGCTCTAGTTCAGTAATTTTTTCAATACGGCGTGTATGACGGCCGCCTTCAAAATCTGTTTCTAGCCATGTTTGTACGATTTCACGTGCAAGGCCTGGACCAATAACACGTTCACCCATCGCTAAAATATTTGAGTCGTTATGGCAACGCGTTGCCTTGGCACTAAATACATCATGTACTAATGCACAACGAATGCCCTTAACCTTGTTAGCAGCAATGGACATACCAATGCCTGTGCCACAAATTAAAATACCTTTATCAAATTCTCCGTTAGCAACACCCTCAGATACAGGTTTTGCATAGTCTGGATAGTCTACTGAATCCGCAGATTGTGGACCAAAATCTTCGTAGCTAATGTGAAGTTCATCTAATAGCTGCATAATCTCACGACGTAAGTTATTGCCTCCGTGATCAGAAGAAATTGCTATTCTCACTGGGTTCCCTCTTTTCGAATTATAGTCAACCTTAGTGTACCACTTCTTTCTGAAGAATAACATGATTTTTCTTGTATTTTTACGCTGATTTCTCCCGAAAGACGAACATTAATTGTATATTAACATAAAAACATTCACTTTTAAACCTATATTTTTGTGGATAATGTGAATATCATGTTAATAAGTTCGGATAATGGTCTTTTGTTGTAATATTCCATCTTCTGAAGTTTTTTTAGCTTTTTACTTACAGTGGACATAAATTGCCCTCTAATAAAAAAGGCTATACATAAATCCGATTTTTCATCGCATTTACGTATAGCCTATAGCACTATGCTTGTCTATCAAATTGTTGAATCATTTTATGCAGTGCTTCCGATTGCTTTTTCAAACTTTGAGCTAGATGCTCTACCTGTTCAATTGCGTAGGCTTGCTCTTCAGCGGCACTACGAACTTCCTGTGCACCAGCTGACGTTTGTTCCGCAATGGCAGCAACTTCCTGTGATTGTCGCGCTGTCGTTTCAATATTATGCATTTGCTGTTCGATTAAAGAAGAAATCTCAACAATTGATGCTGCCATTTCATGTACATTAGAAGCCATATTTTCTACTGCTGTCGTTGTTTCAGAAACTCGATCGGCTTCCTTTGTAGCAAAGGCCACTTGTTCGTTCATTTGTTTCACAACTACTTCTACATTTTGCTGCATGGATTGAATTAAAGCTGTAATCCCTTGCACAGCTTTCGCACTTTCATCAGCCAAACCACGAACTTCCTCAGCTACTACCGCAAAGCCCTTTCCATGCTCCCCTGCACGTGCAGCTTCTATAGAGGCGTTTAGTGCCAATAGATTGGTTTGTGCCGCAATGTCACCAACTAAGCTAATTATACGTTCTACCTGTCCCGCATTTTCTTCTAGCGCATGAATGCTCTTTAATGCTTCACTATTGCCTGTCGCAATTTGTTGAATACTATTCACTAATGTTTCAATGGCTTTTGTTGTCGTCGATAAATTATGTAGAATCTCTTTCGTTTGTGATGCTGATGCCTCTGCTCTACTATTTACTTCTGTTGCAAGCGTTCTTACATCTTCAATTGCTTCAGCAGTATCTTGTACAGCTGTTGCAGATGCTTCTGCTCCAGTAGAAATATGCTTTACTGTAGACGCAATACCCTCTGCCTTTTTTGTTGCCACGCCTGCCTCATCGGATAGCTGAATAATTGATTGATTTGTTTGTTGGAAGTTATGATCAATACTTTCCACCATTTGGCGCAAGTTTAACACCATTTGTTGGAATGCCTCTGCAACTGATCGAATCTCATCATTTGTATTAGGCATTTGGACATCCTGCCCTATTTTTCCTTCTGCCACAAGTGTTGCTGAATGCTCAAGCTGCTGTAATGGCTTGATGAGAATTACACTTAAAAAGGCAGCTAGTATACCTGACCATGTTATGCCTAACGCGTAAGTAATCACTTCAAAAACTTTCCTGTTAGTGTCAGGGAAGAAGGTAGGTTGTAAAAACTCAATGAATATAAAACTGACACTGTAGGTGATTAGCGCAAGAACACTAACAAATAATACCAACTTTAGTCGTAAACCAAATTGTTTTTTCATAGGACCCCTCAATTCTTTTCTAGTTTTTGTATTAATTGATCAACCAGTTCCTTTAATTCTGCAAATGTTGCTTCGTAAATTGCTCTATTACCACCGTAAGGATCCCCTACATTTTCCAGACTGCCCTCATTTGTATACTCTTTCAATGTAAATACTTTATGTTCAGCTTCTGGATAATTAGAAATGACGGTATCTTTGTGAGCAGTCGTCATCGTTAAAATTAAGTCTGCCCATTCCATTTCAGCTTTTGATAATTGCGTTGCCAAATGCTGATGAGGCATTTGGGCTTCATTTAGCACTTGTTGTGCATGTGCTGACATTTGTGCATTAGGCATCGCATAAATACCTGCTGAGCGCACGTCTACATTGTTTATTTGTTTATGTTTTAAAATAGCTTCTGCCATCGGACTGCGACAAGTATTGCCTGTACAAACAAATAATATTTTCACACTTATCACTCTCCAGTTTAATCTATTGTTGAATAGCTAGAATACTCATGATAATAAATATAATGCCAGCAACTACTTGAATTTTATTGCCAAAAAAGACTTGGCTTCTACGTGCAATGACTAATGACCCATATGCACAAATTAATGCACTTAAGCCTGCACTCATAATAAAGATTGTTTTTTCTAAGTTAAGCATACCAAAAGAAACACTAACTGAAAAGGTATCTAGGCTTGCAGTCACTGCTAAAAGTACAGGTGAAATTGTTACTTTTTCATCTCTATGAGAAAATAATAGTAAATGTATACCGATACAAAATAATAAAATACTTGAAATCCATTGTCCCCATTCTAATAGAAATTGAACTAAATAGCTTCCTAATTCAAATCCTAATAAAGGGAAAAGCATATGCAATGCAGCCGTCCATAATGATAAAAATAATCGATATCTAACATTGGGCAGCAAAACATATAGACCAATCACATCAACAGACGTTAATATACCTGCAAGAATTCCCTGCAAGAACGCACTCCTTCGCTCCCTAATATTTTATCATTTTATGCTCGAAAATACATTATTATCATAGTTGTTCACTATTGTTTTTCATTTTTAAAGTATAATAATTAGACAAAAAAAGACAAAAAACATCAGGTTGTTCAATGTCTTTTGTCTATAATGACTCTATTATTCTTTACAATGAATACCATTTACCTCCAGAGGCTTTTTCAAGTCTATTCATAATAGCTGCTCCAACTCCTTCTATTGAAGTAGTTGTTGCTAATATAACGGTAGCGGTAGTTTTATCACATGCTCTTAGTGCATTGTATAAGGCCGCACCCATTTCTTCTTTACTTCCAGCTTCACCAATCGAAAAGTAAAAATCAGCCTTGATCTTCTCAAAATTCACAGGTGCAAGTAGCGCTACGCTATGTCCATCACTCTGTAATTGCTGAACTGCTTCACTGACTTTCTCAACATCACAATCTATTAAATATACTGGAGCATTTGGTGCATAATGTGTATACTTCATTCCTGGTGCTTTAGGCGTTGCTTCTAGCTTCTGCTCTATTTTAGTTGGTTGAATAACAGGGCCAATCTTAGCTTCAAGCATTTCCTTTGTAATGCCGCCTGGACGTAAAATTACTGGAGGTTCATGTGTCACATCTAACACAGTGGATTCAAGCCCAATTCCGGTAGAACCTCCATCTAAAATATAAGGTATGTACCCTCCTAAATCATCTAATACATGAACTGCTTCTGTAGGACTTGGCTTTCCACTACGATTAGCGCTCGGTGCAGCTAGCGGTTTTTGAAGCTGTTGCAGTAAGGCAAGTGCTACTGGGTGGTCAGGCATCCGAATGCCCACTGTTGATAGCCCAGCTGTGACACTTTTAGCTAATACATTTGGCTTCGCTGGCATCACAAGTGTTAATGGTCCTGGCCAAAATAAATCCATGCATTGTTTCGCTATGTCAGAAATATCATCGATATAGATCGCTACTTCCTCTTTTGTACCTACGTGGACAATTAAAGGATTATCTGAAGGTCGACCTTTCGCTTCAAATATCTTTTTAACTGCCAGATCATTTGTGGCAATTGCTCCTAAGCCATAAACCGTTTCTGTCGGAAATGCGACTACCTCTCCTGCATTTAAGATATCCACAGCTTGTGTATAATTAATCTGACTATTCACATTACTGTCCACAACCTTACAAACGGTTTCCATGATTAATACCTACCTTCAATTATTCGTTTTTACTGAATTATCCACATATTGTTTATAACTTATTAAAAAATGTGTATAAGTTGTCTGAATTTGTGCACAATTCATCCAAAAATCCCTTTAATCCATTCCCATATAAAGAATGTTACTTGCTCTTTTTCTTCCTCTACTTCTTCTTTTGCCTCTTCTTTATCCGGCTCACAAATAGATGGGAAGATACTGCACCACCAGTTATCCCCACGCGCATTACCAATCTTCACAACAATCGATTGATATACATTTTGTGGATAAAGTACAGCACCTTGTCTTTTCGGTGGGAATAGGTTATCCCCAACAACAACCTGTGTATCTAATTGTGGATAATTTTCGCTCAGTTCAGCTTCAATTTGTTGTTTTAACGAAAGAATTTGCTCATTCCCTACAAATCCAGCGGTAGTCACCTGCAGAAAGTAAGGCTTTAAATCTTGGACAAGCTGCTGTTTCTCTAGCTGATCTTGTGCAGTATTACTGTTTGCAATAACACGTATACGAAAATCTTTTTCTTGCTCCTCATCGGAAGATTCCTTCGCAAAACCTACTAATGATGGAATATATAAAACACATAACTGTAAAGCAATCGCAATTAATACTAGTCTAGCAAAAGCTAGCAAGATATTTTGTTTAGGTAATCTAATAATCTTGTATTCGTTTAACATAAAAATCCCTCCTTGCTCAACATTGTTGGCAAGATTAAGAAACTTTATACATGAATCTCACAAAAAATCATTCGAGGTTTACCATTAATATCTTTTTCTACTGAAACTGTCGCCTGTGGAAAACTATCTTGAAAGAGTTTGGCTACTTTCTCCCCCTGTGTATAACCGATTTCTAATCCAATCAATGCTGGCCTATTCATATACGCTGGTAATTGTTCAGCTAATTTTCTATATAAAATAAGACCGTCTTCCTCTGCAAAGAGGGCACTATGCGGCTCATGCTCTAGAACAACACTGGACATTTCTTGTGCCTCATCAAAAGCGATATATGGTGGGTTCGATAAAACAATATCAAATTTCTCTCCTGCAAGTGGCGCGGCTAAATCTCCCAATCTAAAATCAATATCCGCCTCTAATTGCTGTGCATTTTTTTGTGCGGTTGCTAGTGCATCTTTCGATAAATCAGTTGCTATGACTGTTAATGCGGGACATTCTAGCTTCATTGAAATAGCTATGGCTCCACTGCCTGTACCGATATCAGCCAACTTTAATGCTTGCTTTGTAAATAGTTTAGGTAGTCGATTAATTGTTCCAAGTACCAATTCCTCTGTTTCAGGTCGCGGTATTAAGACAGATTCATCCACTAGAAAAGAACGTCCATAAAATTCCTCACGCCCAACACAATATTGTACAGGGCGTCCACTCGCATGTTCTTCTATGAGCTCATTAAATGTCATTTGCTGTACTGCTGTTAATTCATCCTGCAAATGCAACATAACCTCTGCATAACTAGTACCAAGCACATGTTGCATGACAATACGCGCTGCTGTTTGTTCACGACCATTATCCACTAAAAAAGAAGAAGCCCACTCAAGGGCCTCCATTACATTTTTATAAGTCATCATTTAAGCGCTCTAACTTCGATGCTTGTTCTTCTAAAATTAGAGCATCGATAATCTCGTCTAGTCTACCTTCGACGATTTGGTCTAGCTTTTGAATCGTTAAACCGATACGGTGATCAGTTACACGGTTTTGTGGATAATTGTATGTGCGAATTCGCTCAGAGCGATCGCCAGAGCCTACAGCAGATTTACGTGTAGCATCAATCTCTTTTTGTGCTTCCTGCATATACATATCTGCAACACGAGCACGTAGAATCTTCATTGCCTTTTCACGGTTTTTAATTTGTGAACGTTCATCCTGCATCGAAACCACAACACCTGTCGGTAAATGGGTCATACGAACAGCAGACATCGTTGTATTTACAGATTGACCACCCGCACCAGAAGATGCAAATGTATCTACACGGATATCTTTTTCATGGATTTCAACATCTACTTCCTCAACTTCAGGTAAGCAAGCAACTGTTGCTGTGGATGTATGAATTCGGCCTTGTGATTCTGTAGCAGGGACACGTTGTACACGGTGCGCGCCGTTTTCAAATTTGAATTTTGAATAGGCTCCTTGTCCGTTAATCATAAAGATTACTTCTTTATAGCCGCCCATTGGGTTTGGCGTAGCTTCCATAATATCAATTTTCCAGCCTTGCGTTTCTGCATAGCGGGAGTACATACGGAACAAGTCACCTGCAAAAATATTGGCCTCATCACCACCAGCTGCGCCACGGATTTCCATAATAACGTTCTTATTATCATTGGGATCTTTTGGAATTAATAAAATGCGTAAACGTTCTTCTAACTCTTCCTGCTGTGCTTTTAATAGGTTAAATTCTTCCTTTACCATTTCATGCATATCAGGATCTTTTTCGCTATCTAACATTTCACGTGTGTCTACTAGTTGCTCTTTAACATTTTTATATTCTCGATAAGTATCTACTGTCTCTTGGATATCTGATTGTTCCTTGGAATATTCGCGTAATTTCTTACTATCATTAACAATATCCGGATCGCTCAAAAGCTCTGTTAGCCTTTCATAACGATCTTCCACTGCCTGTAATCGATCAAACATGGATTTCACCTCTATTTAGTTTTTTAAGATGCTCCTTTTTTTACAGAGAAGCCGCTTCAATCAAAATTACGCTTAGGCGTAATGGCTTTTTCATTTCTTATTTCCACTACTTAGTATAAGGAAATTTTCACATGTATGCTACTTTTTCTTAGCGCTGTTACATGCTATTTAGCTTTATAGTGGTGGATTTGCGTGACATTTTCGGCAAACAGGATAATACGAATCATTGCCACCGATTTGAATTTGATCACCTGTGTAAACTGGCTTTCCACTTTCATCCACTCGCAAATTCATTGTTGCTTTTTTATGACAGAACCAGCAAATTGTTTTCATTTCCTCAATTTTATCTGCATATGTAAGCATGTACTGGCTGCCTTCAAATAGCTCATTTTGGAAATCATTTTTTAAACCAAAGCCCATTACGGGGATGTCCAATTTATCCACAATGTTAGCTAGTTGTAAAACATGTGCCTTTTTTAAAAATTGAACTTCATCCACAAGCACACAGTAAGGTTTAACAGCATTACTTTTCACTATTTCAAAAATATTTGTATCTTCATAAACAGGAATGGCTTGTTGTCGTAAACCTACCCGACTGGAAACAAAGCCCACCTCATCACGCGTATCTAGACCTGAAGTAAATATCATTACAGGCTTTTGTTGTTCTTCATAATTATGGGCAACTTTTAGAATTTCTATTGATTTCCCACTATTCATTGCACCATGTTTAAAATATAGCTGTGCCACTTTGTCTTCTCCCTTTCTTTGCGTCAATCTGGATTTTGAAAAGACTTGCATCAACGTAATTATTTACTGAAAAAAATACCTGCCAAGCGCATGCTTGGCAGGTATTAAACTAACATTAGTTTTTAAGACCGTATTTTTTGTTGAAACGATCCACGCGACCATCAGCAGACGCGAATTTTTGACGGCCAGTGTAGAATGGGTGACATTCGTTGCAGAACTCGACAACGATGTTTTCTTTTACTGAACCAGTTTTGAAAGTGTTCCCACAAGAGCAAGTTACTGTTGCTTCTTTGTAGTCTGGATGAATTCCTTGTTTCATATTCGTTTTCTCCTCTCGCCCTGAACCATCTGGAACAGAGTATTATCGAACTGTACCTTACATAGCCCGAATATGTCGACTACAAAAATTGTGTCGAAGTGGAACGTCAGCTACATATGTACACGTTGCATACTTTTGAAGTATAGCATAGTCATTTTATCATTTTCAAGTAAAAAATATTAACTGGGAGCCTTCCCTAATTCTTATCCGCGAACTTCACGATAGTCATTGTCTACTAACCCAATTTTTTCATTTCGTTCTTTGAAGCGAATATTATGGGATGATACATAGGCTACTTTCGGTGCATCTGGTTCCAAATAGAGTTTGGCACTATTTAATGCTAGTACCCCATCCGTAAATGCACCTGCTATTAATCTGACTTTACTAGGATGATCAATAAAATCACCAGCGCCATAGATTCCTGCTACGTTCGTTTCACGATTCTCATTGACAATCGCTACGCCATCTTGGATGTTTAAACCCCATTCTTCAAGTGCACCGTAATCACATTTTAAACCATGATTCACAATGACAGCATCTACTTCTACTCGTTCCATTTCATCAGTTTCTTTATTGACAATGGATACATATTGAATTAAATCACCGTCTCCATGCAATTGAACGACTTCATAAGGCGTTTTTACACGAACTGAGGATTCCTTCATGCGCAAGACATTCTTTTCATGACCACCAAAATCATCTCGACGATGCACAACTGTAACACTTGCTGCAATTGGCTCTAGTTCATTTGCCCAATCGACCGCAGAATTGCCACCACCTGAAATTAACACATGCTTGTTTCGGAAAATTTCTAATTCCTGTACTGTATAATGTAAATTCGTTACTTCATAGCGATCTGCTCCTTCTATTTCAAGCTTTTGCATAGAAAGAACGCCATAACCTACTGCTAAAATAACGGTTTTAGAATAATGCTTTTCACCTGTAGAGGATGTTAAAATAAATGTTCCATCCTGTTGTTTATCTAATTTTTCCACCTTTTGATTTAAGATAATCGTAGGATCAAATGTTTCAGCTTGCTCCACAAGTTGTTTAATAAGCTGCCCGCCTAAAATAGGTGTTACTCCACCAACATCCCAAATCATTTTTTCAGGATAAATTAACATACGACCACCTAGTTGTGAGCTATATTCGATAATCTTCGTTTTTAAATCTCGCATTCCACTATAAAAGGCAGTATAAAGCCCTGCTGGACCACCGCCAACAATCGTAACATCATATAGTTCTTCTGACATTTCTCCTTCTCCATCCCCTTTTAACTTGATTCAAACGTTAAATGTTTGATAAGTATTAATCTAATTTTCCCTTGATGGCAATACTATTTACACAACGGAAAAAGCGCCATTTATTCTTTTAATCGTGCTAGTAAATATAAGAAATAAGGTGCGCCTAAAACTGCTACAACAATCCCTGCTGGAATTTCTGAAGGTTCTAAAATCGAACGACCGATTGTATCAGCCATTAACACTAAAAAACCTCCTAATAATGCTGCAGTTGGCAATAAAAATTGGTGTTTGGCGCCAACAAGCTGTCGAGCTAAATGTGGCGCTACAAGTCCTACGAAACCAATACCACCACTTACAGAAACACTAGCTCCAGCTAAACCAACAGCAGCAGCCAACAGCCAACGTCGCTCTTTTTCAATTGAAGCACCTAGTCCTACCGCTGTTAATTCACCTAAATTCAATATGTTTAATACACGTGATTTTGAATAGACGAAGGGCAATAAGATGACTAACCATGGTAATAATGACAGAACAAATCTCCAATTTGAGCCCCAAATGCTACCTGCTAGCCATGTTGCGACAAATTGATAATTCTCTGGTGATAGACGTAGTGTTAACACAATCATAGCCGAGCTAATCCCTGCTGCCACAGCTACCCCTGTTAAAATTAAACGCATTGGTGTAATACCTTCATGGCGTCGATAAGAAAGTGAATAAATCAGTACTGCTGTCAAACCTGCTCCTACAAAAGCCAGTATCGGCAGTAAATAAACTGGCGCTGCTTTCGTAGTTGGGAAAAATGACACATAGAGCATAACGGCAAGACCTGCCCCAGCATTAATCCCTAAGATTCCTGGGTCTGCTAAAGCATTTTTAGAAATGCCCTGTAAAATAGCGCCTGAAATAGCTAAACCCATACCTACTAATACAGCAATCACAATTCTTGGAAGTCTGAACTCATATAAAATAAGTTGCTGTTGTGCATCACCTTGACCAAAAAGTGTCCGAAGAACTTCCATTGGTGTCAGTTTAATTACCCCTGTATTCATACTTATGACAAAGGTAATAACGATTAACACAATGAGCGTAGCAAGAATGGAGAAATTTTTCCTTTTCGCTTTCAGCTGACTTGGTGTTAAATAGCTGTTACTCATAGTTCTTTTCCTCCTTTTCGAGCTAAATAAAGGAAGAATGGTACACCGATAAAGGCTATGAGCGCACCAATTGGTGTTTCATAAGGTGGATTGATCACACGTGCTACTAAATCAGCTAACACAACAAGCAATGCTCCATATACCAAGGAACAAGCGATAATCCAGCGATAATCATGACCAACTATGTATCTCGTTAAATGAGGGATAATTAACCCTACAAAACCAACCGCACCGACAACAGATACTGCTGCACCCGCTAAAACTAAAACAATGATCATTCCCCATACTTTTACCACAGCAGTACGTTGCCCAAGCCCGACTGCAATTTCTTCACCTAAGCTTAGCACTGTGATGGAACGCGATAGGATAAGAGCTCCTATCATCGCAACAAGTATCCATGGAGATAAAATTTGTAGATGACTCCATTTTGTGCCTGAAACACCGCCCGCATACCAAAATGCTAGGTCTTGTCCAATACGAAAATAAAGAGCAATCCCTTCTCCTAGCGCTCCAAGTAATGCACTAACAGCAGCTCCGGCTAAAACTAGTCGCATAGGTGTTAAGCCACCTTTAGAAAGTGAGCCAATACCATAAACGATAGCAACACCAAGACCTGCACCTACAAAGGACCATAAAATTAAAAACATATAAGGCAGACCAGGGAAAAAGGCAAAACACACAGCTAACATAAAGGCAGCTCCTGAGTTCAAGCCTAATAATCCGGAGTCAGCTAATGGGTTACGTGTCATCCCCTGCATAATCGCACCTGCTACTGCAAAGCTTGCACCAACTAATGCTGCTCCCAGTACCCGTGGTAAGCGAATATCATGGATAATTTGATGTGTTGTTAATTCTGGTGAAAAATGGGTAACTGCTGTCCAAACAGTACCCAATGAAATATCTGCAGCACCAAAAGAAATTGATAAGCCAATGGCAAATATTAATCCAATAACTCCTACGATTAAAGCCACTACTCCACGGATCGGATGGGATCGCTTCTGTAGCTCTTCTAAATCGTTGAGCTCTCCTACTCCTGTCGACGTAGTCATTTTATTTCCTCCTCATAACTTCCAAATAACCATACTAACTAGCTTTTATTTTTTCATATCGTACAACTGATAAGATAGGCAGATTGGATTTTTACTATAGGGACATACAGCCATTTCAGCATCGATATTAAATACCTTTTGTAAATTTTCTTTTGTCATCACTTCTTTTGGACTGCCATTCACCATTAAATTGCCGTCTCTCATGGCCATCATAAAATGAGAGAATCGTGATGCATGATTTAAATCATGTAAAACCATGATAATTGTTCGTCCTTCTTCCTTATTTAGTTTTTGCAGCAGCAATAAAATATCAAGCTGATGTGCTAAATCTAAATAAGTTGTTGGTTCATCCAGTACTAAAATATCCGTGCCTTGCGCCAATGCCATGGCAATCCACACTCTTTGACGCTGACCACCTGATAATGCTTCAATTGGTCGATCACTAAATTCCCTTAGCCCCGTAACATCGATAGCCCAATGGATATATTCATAGTCTTCCTTTTGCAATGTACCAAAACCTACTTGATGCGGAAACCTACCATAGGATACTAGCTCAAAAACCGTTAATCCTCCTGGTGCTGTTGCTGTTTGAGGTAAAATAGCCATTCTTTTAGCCACTTCTTTTGTCTTTAATTGGTGTATAGCTTTGCCATCTAAATAGACAGCTCCATTTTGTGTGCGTAATACACGTGCAACAGCCTTTAGTAAAGTAGACTTGCCACAGCCATTTGGACCGATAATCGTGGAGATTTCCCCTTTCGGAATCTCCACACTTAAATCATTGACGATGAGCGCTGAGGAATAACCAATCGCAACATGATCTATTTCGAGTACTGACATCTTTAACTTCCTTTCATTTTTGAGAATGCTATTGATTTTAAATTTGTAAACCGAATTGAGCTGTATACAAGCCATAATATGCATTTTGGCGTTCCATTAATTGCTCGTGTGTTCCCTCTTCAATGATGCCCTTCTTCGATACAACGACAATTCTGTCTGCATCCTTAATTGTTGCTAAGCGATGGGCAATCACTAATGTAGTACGACCGATGGAAAGCTCGTTTAGGGCTTGCTGGATAGCTTGTTCTGTTTCTGTGTCCAATGCAGATGTTGCTTCATCCAGTATTAAGATTTTTGGGTTTTTCAAGAAAATACGGGCAATCGATAATCGTTGTTTTTGACCACCTGATAATTTCACGCCACGCTCACCAATTAATGTATCCATGCCCTCTGGTAAAGCATTGATCACATCTGTCAGTTGTGCTCGTTGTGCGGCATACCAAATATCTTCTTCACTGGCATTTAAATCACCATAGGCTATGTTTTCACGAATGGTACCATCGAATAAAAAGACATCTTGCTGAACAATCCCAATATGCGAACGTAAAGATTGCAGTTTAAAATCTCGTATATCAATACCATCAATTTTGATGGAACCTTCATTTACTTCATAAAAACGTGGCAATAAACTACAGATTGTAGATTTCCCTGCACCAGATGGACCTACCAAGGCAACGGTTTCACCAGGATTTACTTTTAAATTAATATGATGTAGGGCACGATTATTGGCAGCGTAGCCAAACGATACATTTGAGAAAGTAATGGCGCCCTCAATTTCCTCAACCGCTTTTGCCTCTGGACGATCAGCAATTTCAGGTTCCGTTTCTAGAAATTCGATATACCGTCTAAATCCTGCCATACCTTTCGGATAGCTTTCTATAAACATATTGATTTTGTTAATCGGGCCTAAGAGAATGCCTGACAGTAAAATAAATGCGATAAAATCACCATTTGTTAAATGTCCATTTAACACAAAATACGCTCCTACAGATAAAGTGAAGAGTGATAAGACCTTCGTGAGTATGCCTGAAATAGCTTCATTCCAAGCCATTACTTTATAGGAGAACAGCTTTGTCATACGGAATCTTTCATTATTTACTTTAAAGCGTTTAATCTCATGATCCTCATTTGTAAAAGCCTGTACAACACGAATACCACTTACATTGTTTTCAACACGTGCATTGAAATCTGCGATATCTCCAAACATTTGACGGAATGCTTTGGACATTAATTTACCAAAAATAATGGTTAAAATTAAGATGATCGGTACTAGTAGGAAAATAAGAATCGTAAAGGTTGGATCAATATAGTACATGACACCGAATGTTCCAATAATCGTCATTGCTGCAATAAAGATATCCTCTGGACCATGGTGAGCAAGTTCGCCAATATCCATTAAGTCATTCGTTAAACGAGAAACAAGATGCCCTGTTTTATTGTTATCAAAATATCTAAAGGATAGCTTTTGTACATGGCTGAAGGATTCTTTTCTCATATCCGTCTCTATATTAATGCCCAGCATATGTCCCCAATACGAAACGATAAAATGAAGAATGGAGTTAAAAATGTATAATCCAAACAGCAACAAACTTGCCATAATGATCCACTTTATTTCCCCATCTGGCAGAATATCATCTATTACCTTATTTAAAACAATTGGAAACGCTAGCTCGATTAGTGCCACTAATATGGCACAGCTAAAATCTAAAATAAATAAACCTTTATAGGGCCTATAATATGAAAAAAAGCGCCGTAATAACATGGTGTAGCCTCCTATTGTGATCTCGTTTTACGTATCTAATAAATGAGCTATCAGCTATAGCTCTCATGTTTTCTCAGTTATTGTTGATGAGCCTTCGTAAAATCAACTATTTTGTCAGCTAGTTCTTCAGCTTGATGTAAGCCAGAGAGCGGATCAGAAGCAAAATAATATTCAGATGGAAGCTCTAATATTTGATTATTTTTAACGACATCTAAATTTGTCCATGTTGCTGGCAACTGGCCATCTTTGTTAAAGAAATTAATCATGAAGTTATAGTCACCTACATAATCACCTACTACTTCATAGGAAATCTCATAGCGTCCATTACTTGCTTCCTTTGTATCAAAAATCTCCTGCACCTTTTCTTGAGGTTTCATGCCCAAAATTTGATAGAGTGCTCTACCGCCTGATACACTTGATTGCCCTACAATCGTTGCATTTTTTTCAAACATTTCATAAATAGTAAATGTGGATCCTTCTGGAATTACATCCATGATTTTTTCTTTAGCTTTTGCTATACGATCGTCAAATTCTTTTGTAAAGCTCTCAGCCTCTGCTTGTCTTCCTAAGTAATTTCCCATTGCCTTAATCTCCTCAATCGCTGACTGATGGGCATCTTCAGCGAAGACAATTGTCGGGGCAATTTTTTCATATTTCGCTACATCTTCCACATTCCAAGTAATAATCAAGTCTGGCTTTAACTCTAAAACTTTTTCTAATGATACCTTACCATCTGTACCAATATTCGTAATTTCCCCATCCTTATAGTGTTGCTTTAAGAAAGCTGCATAATCAAGGTTAGCCGTGACGCCTCCAACTGGTACAACATCTAACGCTAAAATTTGCCCAAGATACCAATCGGTTACGATTCTCTCTGCCTTCACTGGAATTTCTACTTCGCGTCCACTATCATCTGTTACGGTTCTAGTCTCTGCCGTATCAGGCGAAGTTTGTTCGTCAACCTTAGATTGGCTCGTATCTTCATTACATGCTGCCAGTAACACAATCAGGCCTAGTAAAAAAGGTAGCTTTATATGCTGAATCATCTTACTCATCATGATTTCATTTTCTCCATTCTCAAATCGTTTTGCTTGCGCGAGCTGATTATTATTGTATTGAAAATGATTCTCATTTGTAATGGCAATTTCGGACATACTAGCTGTATATTTCAGCCTAAAGCTACTTGGAGCCATATTTGTTGCTTTTTTAAAAGCACGACTAAAATAATATTCATCTTCAAACCCAAGAGAAATGGCAATTTCTTTTATGCCATATTGATTGGTTAGTAAATACTGCTTAGCTTGCTCTATTCTCAATTGTTGTAAATAAATTTGTGGACCTATTTCATAACGCGCTTTAAAGATGCGTAATAAATGCCGTGTACTAATCTGAAGCATGTCTGCTAATGTCTGTATAGATAGTGGTTGATGAATGTGTTGCTTAATAAACAATCGTGCAGCTTCTGCCTTATCCATCTCATGTGGTTTCCCTTGCCCTTCCGCTAATTCTCGAAAGACATGGTAGATAAGCTCATAGAAGGAGGCCTTTACAGATAAATGCTCCTGAATAGAGCCAGATTGCCATTTACTGTACATATCTTGAAGGATGCTGTGAATGACGATCGGATTAGCGGGTACACAAGAGAAATGTGTTTGAAATGGTTGATAGTGCATGTGCAAATGTTGCATAAAAGCATCTTTGTACATGACATCCCCTTTATAGCTAATGAGAAAATAGCTAACACTCTGTTGTGCTGTAATCTGAAGACATTGAGATTTTCCTATATGAAAAATACTGAAGCGCTGCACATGATAGGGTTGATCATCAATGACAATCTGTGCACCACCTGCTGTGACAATAAGAAACGAGCTATATGTTAAAACCTTTGACACATGAACATCTGATTTATTTATGTAATCGATTTGCTTCAACTGGATAAATGCATTTTGCCAAAGAAGCATATAGGCATCATAATTCATCTTCGTCTCCTTCAAAATACATATTTACTTACTATTATATTGATAATGATTATCAATTTCAATATACATTTATAAAATAAAACTTATACAAAAAAATCACCATTGACAATTTGCTCGTCAATGGTGATACCTTTTATAAAAGCCCCTTACCTTTTGTTGCTTTTTTCATATCTTCGTTCAGCTTTTCAAAAAATTCTTCATTTGATTTTGTTGTACGTATTTTTTTCAGGAAGCGCTCTGCAAAATCAGGTGCATCAGAAAATGTTTTACGAATTGCCCATAGTTTTTCAAGTTGTTCTGGCTCAAGAAGAAGCTCTTCTTTACGTGTACCTGAACGACGAATATCAAGCGCAGGGAATATACGGCGTTCTGCTAACTGACGATCAAGATGAAGCTCTAAGTTCCCTGTTCCCTTAAATTCTTCATAGATAACTTCATCCATACGAGACCCTGTATCTACTAAAGCGGTCGCTAAAATTGTTAAACTACCACCTTCTTCAATATTACGAGCTGAACCAAAGAAACGTTTTGGTCTATGGAATGCTGCAGGATCAATACCACCAGAAAGTGTACGTCCACTTGGAGGAATTACCAAGTTATAAGCACGCGCTAAACGTGTAATGGAGTCCATTAAAATAATTACATCACGCTTATGTTCCACTAAACGTCGTGCACGTTCTAATACTATTTCAGCCACTTTCACGTGGTTCTCAGGTACTTCATCAAATGTCGAGCTAACAACATCTGCATTGACAGACCGTTCAATATCTGTCACTTCCTCAGGACGTTCATCAATCAGTAAGACAATCAACTCCGCTTGTGGATGATTGGTTGTAATAGCGTTCGCGATCTCTTTTAATAAAGACGTTTTCCCTGCCTTTGGCGGAGCCACAATTAAACCACGTTGTCCAAAGCCTACAGGTGCCACTAAATCCATTATACGTGTCGATAAATTGCGTTGGTTTGTTTCAAGCTTAATTTGTCGATTTGGATATAAAGGGGTTAGTGCTGGAAAATGAACACGTTCCTTCGCTACCTCAGGATCTTCACCATTGACAGCATCTACTTGTAATAGGCCATAATAGCGTTCATTTTCCTTTGGTGGTCGCACCTTTCCTGACACCTTGTCCCCATTACGTAAGTCAAAGCGACGGATTTGAGATGCAGAAATATAAATATCTTCTTTACTTGGTGAGTAGTTGATTGGTCGTAGGAAGCCAAAGCCCTCTTGCGAAACAATTTCTAGTACGCCTTCCATAAAGAAATAGCCCTCTTGCTCTGAACGCGTTTTCAAAATAGCAAATATTAATTCTTTTTTCGTTAGCTTGCTATAATATGAAATTTTATATTGGCGTGCAAGGGCGTAAAGCTCTTTTAACGTCATGTTTTCTAATTGAGCGATTGTCAATGCAGACATATGCACAACTCCAGTCTTTTTCAAAATATAATACAATTTTATGGGGTTATCATTGAAGTTTACGATCGGCTCTGCTATTGCTTATATGGCTGCCTCAGTTTAACAATAACTATTGATATACTTTCCACCATATAACTAAACATAGCCTTAAAAATATGGGATGGTTATTTTAAGAAGAAGGTACCTAGCACAAAAGATGTACTAGGTATATTTTAGAAGAAAATAACATTAATATCTAGGTTTTTTCTCAAGAGCGTGACGGCCTTCAACAAAGCGAACCGTACCAGATTTAGCACGCATAACTACTGAATGGGTTAAGGCATAAGCACCTTTATATTGTACACCCTTTAAAAGCTCGCAATCTGTTACAGCTGTCGCTGCAAAAATAGCATCGTCACCTTTTACTAGGTCATCTAAATAAAGAACTTTTTCAACATCCACACCCATTTTTGTGCAGCGTTCTAATTGTTCTTCATCTTCAGGTACTAGTTTTGCTTGGAAATCTCCACCAAGGCATTTTAAGGCTACAGCCGCAATAACACCCTCAGGTGCGCCGCCTGTTCCAAACATAATATCAATACCTGTTTCATCAAAGGCCGTATTGATTGCTGCGCCAACATCGCCATCTTGGATAAATTTAATACGTGCACCAGCCTCACGAATTTCATCAACAATCGCTTGGTGACGTGGTCGATCTAAAAGAGTAGCCACAACATCAGAAATATCTTTATTTTTAGCTTTTGCTACTTGTAATAAGTTATAAGTGACTGAAGCATTGATATCTACTTTGCCTGCTGCTTCTGGCCCTACAGCAATTTTCTCCATGTACATATCTGGTGCATTTAACAGATTCCCTTTGTCTGCAATAGCAAGAACTGTCATTGCACCATTAGTACCTTTTGCCACAATATTTGTACCTTCTAAAGGATCCACTGCAATATCTACTTTTGGACCACCATTTCGTAAACCAAGTTCTTCACCAATATAAAGCATTGGCGCTTCATCCATTTCACCTTCACCAATTACTACTGTAGCATGCATTGGAATTGTATCGAACATTTTTCGCATCGCTGTTGTTGCTGCATCATCTGCCTCAATTTTTAAACCGCGTCCCATCCATTTCCCGGATGCGATTGCTGCTGCTTCTGTTACTCGTACTACTTCCATCGATAAACTACGTTCCATTGTTGCTTTGCCTCCCGTTATCGGCATCTTTATGTGCCAAAACATTCAAATTACCTCTATTGTAACATAATTGGTTGAAAACTTTTAGCTCTCATTATTCCTTTGTTTCAGCTACACGTGCCATGATTGTTTCACGTCGAATATCAGCGCCTAAATCACGTAATTTCTCAATAAGTGAGCTATAGCCACGTTCGATATGATAGATATCCTGAATCTCAGTTTCTCCTTCCGCTAAGAGTCCAGCTAATACTAAAGCTGCTCCAGCGCGAAGATCTGTAGCTGTTACGGTTGAGCCATGTAATTTACTTGGCCCTTTAATAATCGCTGTGTTTCCTTCCACACGAGCATCTGCATTCATACGACGAAGCTCATCGATATGCTTAAATCGAGCTGTATAAATAGTATCTGTTACTTTTGAGGAACCGAATGCTTGTGACATTAACACGGCCAGTGGTTGCTGAATATCTGTTGGCAATCCAGGATATACCAATGTTTTGACATCCACTGCCTGTAATGTGGAGAGATCTGTTTTTGGTACATAAATACTTTCTTCACCGATTTCGAATTTCACACCCATTTCACGAAGCTTGGCAATGATTGCTTCTAAATGCAGTGGAATAACGTTATCAATTGTAATACCATCACCGACTGCTGCAGCCATAATCAAAAATGTGGAGGCTTCAATGCGATCTGGTATAATCGTATGCTCAGTACCATGTAGCTCTTCTACGCCTTCAATACGAATGACACTTGTACCTGCACCTTTAATATTGGCACCCATATTCGTTAGAAGTGTCGCTACATCAATTATTTCAGGTTCTTTTGCAGCATTTTCAATGACAGTACGTCCCTTAGCAAGTACAGCAGCAAGCATAATATTAATAGTTGCACCGACACTTGCCACATCTAAATAAATTTTTGCCCCAATTAACTCATCTGCACGTAAATAAATGGCTCCATGCTCATTGGTGATTTTAGCTCCTAAAGCCTCAAAGCCCTTTATATGTTGATCAATAGGGCGTGGTCCTAAAAAACAGCCTCCTGGTAAACCAATGACTGCCTTTTTGAAACGTCCAAGCATAGCGCCCATTAAATAATAAGAAGCGCGTAACTTTTTTACGTTGCCGTTTGGTAAAGGTAATGCAATCATCTCTGATGGATCGATTGTCATTTTCCCATTCTCAAACGAAACTTCCCCACCAATTTCCTCTAATAAAGCCTTTAACGTCCAAGCATCTGATATTTCGGGTATCCCTCCAATAGTCACTGGAGAGTTCGCCAAAATTGATGCAGGAATTAAGGCGACTGCACTATTTTTTGCACCACTAACTTTGATTGTACCTTGTAGACGATTTTCGCCAGTAATTTTATAAACATCCATTTTGCGTTCTCCCTCATGATTGGAAAGTAGTATTTTTGCAATTGACACACTTTATAATCTTATTATTCGCCTTTTCTCTTATTCCAATCCGCTAAAAATCCTTCAATTCCTTTTTCAGTTAATGGATGGTGGAAAAGCTGCTTTAATACTTTAAACGGAGTAGTTGAAATATGTGCACCTGCTAAAGCTGCTGCTGTAACGTGTTGCGGATGACGAACAGAGGCAGCAATAATTTGCGTATCGATATTATGAATTGTAAAAATATCTGCAATTGTTTCAATTAACTCAACACCATTTTGACCAATATCATCTAAACGGCCGATAAATGGTGATACGTATGTAGCACCTGCACGCGCAGCCATCAATGCTTGGTTTGCACTAAAGATTAATGTCACGTTTGTTTTAATACCTTTATTTGCAAAGAAACGACATGCCTCTAATCCAGCAGGTGTCATTGGCAGTTTAACTGTAATGTTTGGAGCAATAGCAGCTAATTCCAAACCTTCTTTAATCATACCTTCTGCATCAAGTGCAATAACTTCCCCACTTACAGAGCCATCAACAAGCTCAGCGATTTCGCGAAGACGATCATGGAAAGAAACATTCTCTTCTTTAGCAACTAATGATGGGTTTGTCGTCACTCCTGATAAAATACCCCATGCATGTGCCTCTTTAATCTCTTCAAAATTTGCTGTATCAATGAAAAATTTCATACTATTTCCTCCTGATCATTTTTCTTATATTATTAAATATTTTCCAAAATTTCTTTATTTCAAAAACAAGAGAAGGTCGATTGAAAGCATCAACACTTCTCTTATTATGTGTATTTTTCTATGCTTTTGTAACATATTAAATGCAAAAATTATGCTTTTTGTGCACTTCCAAATTCACGAATTTTACCAATAACCGTTGCTTTAATGGCTTCACGAGCTGGACCAAGGAATTTACGAGGATCGTAAACAACTTTGTCGTTGTCAAGAATTTCACGAATTGCTTTTGTTGCTTCAATTTGATTTTCAGTATTGACGTTGATTTTAGCCGTACCTAATGAAATAGAACGTTGGATATCTTTTGTTGGGATACCTGTACCACCATGTAAAACAAGTGGAAGATCTGCCAATTTAGAGATTTCCTCCATTTCCTTAAAGCCTAAGTTTGGCTCTCCTTTGTAAGGACCGTGTACAGAGCCAAGTGCTGGTGCTAAGCAGTCGATGTCTGTTAGTTCAACCATTTTGCGGCATTCTTCTGGATCAGCGTAAATAATACCACCGATTACGCCATCTTCATCTCCACCAACTGTTCCTAATTCTGCTTCCACAGAAACGCCTTTAGCATGTGCGTATTCTACTACTTCTGAAGTAATTTTCACATTTTCCTCAAATGAATGATGTGATGCATCAATCATCACGGAAGTAAAGCCTGCATCAATTGCTTCTTTACATTTTGCAAAGCTAGAACCATGGTCAAGATGGATCGCTACAGGAACTGTAGTACCGTAAGATTCCATTAAACCTTTTACCATATGAACAACAGAAATAAATCCGCCCATATATTTACCTGCACCTTCAGAAACACCAAGAATCACTGGAGATTTTTCTTCTTCAGCTGCTTGTAAAATTGCTTGAGTCCATTCAAGGTTGTTAATGTTGAATTGACCAACAGCATAACCTTCTGCTTTTGCTTTAATTAACATCTCTTTCATAGATACTAATGCCATACTAAAAATCCTCCTCATAGGACTATTATTTCTACATAAACATGCCCCTCAATCATAGCAAAAATAATAGCCCCTGAAAAGCAGGGGCTATTATTTTCTACCCGAAAGCGCAGTATAACGGAGCGACAGGGTCGACGAAGTGCAGTGTAACGCAACGAAGTCCACGCACCTGAAAAGCAGGGGCTATTATTTTCTACCCGAAAGCGCAGTATAACGGAGCGACAGGGTCAACGAAGTGCAGTGCAACGCAACGAAGTCTTGCCCCTGAAAAGCAGGGGCTATTATTTTCTACCCGAAAGCGTAGTATAACGGAGCGACTGGGTCAACGAAGTGGAGTGTAACGCAACGAAGTCCACGCCCCTGAAAAGCAGGGGCTATTATTTTCTACCCGAAAGCGCAGTGTAACGGAGCGACTGGGTCAACGAAGTGCAGTGCAACGCAACGAAGTCTTGCCCCTGAAAAGCAGGGGCTATTATTTTCTACCCGAAAGCGCAGTATAACGGAGCGACTGGGTCAACGAAGTGCAGTGCAACGCAAAGAAGTCTTGCCCCTGAAAAGCAGGGGCTATTATTTTCTACCCGAAAGCGTAGTATAACGGAGCGGCAGGGTCGACGAAGTGGAGTGTAACGCAACGAAGTCCACGCCCCTGAAAAACAGGGGCTATTATTTTCTACCCGAAAGCGCAGTATAACGGAGCGACTGGGTCGACGAAGTGGAGTGTAACGCAACGAAGTCCACGCCCCTGAAAAGCAGGGGCTATTATTTTCTACCCGAAAGCGCAGTATAACAGAGCGACAGGGTCAACGAAGTGCAGTGTAACGAAATATCCATTCCAATTCGTCTTATATCAACATAAAAAAACAGGCCGTGTGTCCACCGCCTGCTTTTTAAACTTGTAAAGCTTTATTTACCTCATCACGCACTTCGAAAATATCAAACGGTTTCGTAAAGTAACGAATGGCTCCTAGTTCTAACGCTTCTTGCACAACATCCAACTCGCCATATGCTGTCATCATAAAGACAGGAAGCTTTGGAAACTTTTCTTTTAAACGTCTCAAAATTTCAATACCATCCATTCCTGGAATTTTCATGTCCAGTAAAACACAATCCATCTCTTGTTCGTCTGCATACTTTAATGCCTCTGAACCATTAGCTGCTAAATATGTAAGATATCCTTCCTTTTTCAGCACTTCATTTAAAAGTAAACGAATCCCCTGCTGATCATCGACAATTAGTAATCGTTTCACATTTCATTCCGCCCTTTTTAGTTTTATTCTTACACAAAAACTTTCTTTATTATGTATAATTCTCCTTTTTTAGCTTAATACCTTCTAGTATTATAAATTATCTGCTTTTGCTTTCTACCTTTTACCCCCTATAATATGAATAGAGGTGGGAACATGTCAAAAATTCTAACAACACAATTAAGTGGATTATTACAAAGAATTACACAAAATGAAGAAGAAGCTATTGAGGAGACTGCAAGGTTATTGGCGCAAGCCGCCATTGGCCAAGGAACTGTCTATTTTGCTTGCTTTGGGGAAATGCAGATTGTGGAATTAAATGCACTTCATGCAGTTGAACCGTTTAGCAAGTTAGCACCTTGGACTTCAGACACAAGCTTAACAGAAGCTGATCGTGTTTGCATTTTTACTCGAAGTGCACACGATGAAGAAGCACTAGTGTTAGCTCAAAAATTAAATACACAATTTATTCCCTTCGCGGCTGTGGCTAGTGAAATAGCCAGTGTAGAGAACCCTCTTGCAGATTTAGCCTACACATACGTTTCTACACGCATTAAAGGAGGTTTATTGCCTAATGATTTAGGTCAACGGATTGTTGTACCACATGCACTTGCAGGTCTATTTGTATATGAAGCTGTCAAAATTGCTTATGATGAAATGATTGGGTTTGATGAAGAAGAACTGTAATCATCTATTTAAAAAGAGTTGTTGAAAAAAGATGATGTCAACGGCAGAAAAAGCAACTTTGCAAGG
>NZ_JBHERJ010000041.1:0-36901 GCF_043359455.1 Lysinibacillus sp. PWR01
CCTGGAGCGAACGCTAGTGAGTGAAGCGGCTCCTCGAACGCCCCCTGGAAAGGACGCTGGCGGAACGGAAATCAACCCCTCACCTTGCCAAGTTGTTTTTTCTGCCGTTGACATCATCTTTTTTCAACAATATGCCGTATAAGCGCTTCTATAAAGCGTTTATACGGCTGCTATTTTTATAAAATACTAGCTAAACGTTTAATCCCCTCGCGGATCACTTCAGGTGTAGCATTTGTATAGTTTAGGCGCATTGTATTCACATTCGTTTTTGATGTATAGAATGGGTCACCAGGCACAAAGGCAACCTTTTGTTCCATTGCTTTATGGAAAAGATCAAGGGCTGGCGTACCGTCTTTCATTGTTGCCCAAATGAACATTCCACCCTCAGGTCGTGTATATTCAACATGGGCAGGGAAAAACTCTTGCATCGCATTTAGCATCGCATCTGATTGATTTTTATATAAAGCGATAATTTTCTTTACATGTTCCGCGTAATCATTACTTGCTAAATAATCGTAGATGACATATTGCGAAAAAATATTTGTATGAAGATCTGACGCTTGCTTCGCTGTTTCAATATGCTGTAAAAGCTCTTTGTTTTTCGTGATGATAAAGCCAAGACGCATGCCAGGTGTGACCGTTTTAGAGAAAGAACCTAGTAAAATACTATTTTCTAATTTACCAGCACCGATATATGGAAGCGGCTCTCCTTGGAAACGTAGCTCTCCATATGGATCATCCTCAATTAAAGCAACATCGTATTTTGCCACTATTTCATAAATTTGTTCACGCTTTTCTTTCGAATATGTGAGCCCTGTTGGATTTTGGAAGTTTGGCACTGTATAAATGAATTTTACATTTGGTTGTTGTAGGGCACGCTCTAACTCTTCTAGATTAAGACCATCGTTTTCAAGTGTAACCCCATGGAAAGTTGGCTCCGCTAAAGTAAAGGCTTGAATGGCTCCTAGGTAACCTGGCTCTTCGATGATAATGCCATCGCCTTTATTGATAAGTACTTTACCAATAAGTTCAAGTGCTTGCTGTGAACCTGTTGTAATAAAGACATCATCAGCATGTACATCAAGTCCATGCACACGTTGATATTTCGCGGCAATATATTCACGCAATGGTGCATAACCCTGTGTTGACGAATATTGAAATAGTTTGCTGCCATTTACCGTAATGGCATGGTCTACGGATGCTCTCAATGCATCAATAGGGAAAGAGATGGGGTTTGGAAGCCCACCTGCAAAGGAAATAACGTCCTCCGCATCTGTTACTTTCAAAATATTTCGAATAAATGAGGATGGTGTTTTTAAGATTCTTTCAGAATATTGCATAATAATCGGTCCTTTTTTTCTGATTTTTTAAAAATTATATCATTGTCATCGTGTGCATACAATATTATCATTGTATGCAAGACAATTAAACTATTGTATGCAAATTACGAGAAAGAAGGGCCTAGTGAATGCCTATTAATTCATTTGACGAGTATCCAATGAGTTGGAAGCCGGATATTAGCAATATTTCTGCTCCATTATATATAGCCATTGCACATCAGCTTGAGCAAGATATCAAGGATGGAAAGCTAGTACCTGGCACAAAATTGCCACCACAACGCGAATTAGCTGATTTTTTAGATGTGAATTTGAGTACGATTACGCGAGCCTTTAAGCTTTGTGGTCAAAAAGGATTAATCTATGCCTCGATTGGCAGTGGTACATTTGTTTCAACAGATGCGGCTAGCAATAAAATGTTACTACCAACTAACCATGCCACACCTATCATTGAAATGGGCTCGGTTCTACCAGATAATTTTGTGAATGAAGACATTACACGTTTTATGAAAAAGATGATGAACGAACCTAGTTTTAGCATGCTATTTCAATATGGCAGACCTGAGGCCAATGCATGGCAAAATGAAGCCGTGATGAAGCTTCTCGAATTGGTGAATTTTCAAACAGATCAGCCTATTCTTCTAGGAGCGGGTGGACAAAATGCCATTGTGGGAACCCTCGCTGCTTTATTTCAGCCAGGCGACCGCATTGGTACAGATCCGATTACCTATGCCGGCATTAAAACAGCTGCAAATATGCTCGGTATCCAGCTTGTAGCTATCCAGCAATGTCAGGGTGAAATGACAAAAGAAGGGTTACTGTATGCTTGTAAAAATGAACATATCAAAGGAATTTATGTGATCCCTGATTTTCATAACCCAACGACTCATACGATGTCAGTGGAAACAAGAAAAATGATTGCAGACGTGGCAAGACAGAAGGATTTGCTGGTGATTGAGGATGCTATCTATAGCTTTCTCAAGGAGCAGCCGCTTGCTCCGATTGCTTCTTATGCACCTGATAAGGTAATTTACATTGCTAGCCTATCTAAGACGCTTTCACCTGGTTTAAGATTATCCTTCCTTGTGACACCTCCTGCGCTTCGAAAAAAAATAATGGAAACGCTCTATAATATCAATATTTCCGTTTCTCCTATCATGCTGGAGCTTGCAGCAAGGTTAATCCATGAAGGAGTGGCCCAAACGATATTAGAAAAGCACCGAGCATATGCCAAGCAGCAAAATGCTCTTGTCGATCAGTATTTAGGGGATTATCACATTTTAGGGGATGAGGAATGTATTTTTAGGTGGCTACAATTGCCAGACAAGTTTACGGGTGTTCAATTTGAATTGTTGGCTTCGAAAGCTGGTGTACAAGTTTATGCAGCAGAACGCTTTGCTGTAGGGAATGCAAAGCCTGTCAATGCCGTTCGTTTAGCCATTGCAGCGCCAGAATCTCAACTTGAGCAAGCTTTAATGATTTTAAAGGACTTACTCGAAAGTAATGGTGATTACGCATTTGTTGATTAAAGGGGATGAAAGGTATAATAAAGCTAAGATAGGATAGAGGTGATGTACATGACACATAAAGGGCGCGTTATTTTACATGTGGATATGAATAGTTTCTATGCTTCGGTGGAGCAAGCGCATGATCCAAGTTTAAAGGGTAGGCCAATCGCGATTGCAGGGAACCCAAAGGAGCGGCGTGGCATTTTAGTAACTTGTTCATATGAAGCAAGGGCGCTAGGCATTTATACAACTATGACTGTTCATGAAGCGAAGCGAAAATGTCCTGAGCTATTGTTATTACCTCCAGATTTTCAAAAGTATCGTCAAGCATCTAAAGAAATGTTCACCATTCTTCGAAGCTATACGCCATTAGTAGAGCCTGTTTCGATTGATGAGGGCTACTTGGATGTGACTGAGTTAAGCAAGGAACAACATGCCTTAAGTATTGCCCAGGAAATACAAGCGCGCATTTTAGCTGAGTTGGATTTACCTTGTTCCATCGGTATTGCACCGAATAAATTTTTAGCAAAAACAGCTTCTGATATGAAGAAACCGATGGGAATTACTGTACTACGAATACGGGATATTGAACAGCAGTTGTGGCATCGTGAGGTTGTCAGTATGCATGGGATTGGAGCAAGTACAGCTAAAAAATTAAATGCACAAGGCATATTTACGATAGGTGATTTAGCTAAGACAGAAGAATTTAAAATGAAGCAAATCTTAGGGAAGAATGGGGTACGACTTCGAGCAAGGGCAAATGGTGTGGATCAGCGCATGGTCGATCCAGAGGCAATCTTTGATACGAAAAGCGTTGGGAATTCAACAACATTACCAGAAGATGTAACAGATGTTCGTACACTTCATAAAACGATTGAAGGTCTATGTAAGAAAGTGGTGGAGCGTCTTGATGCCAAGCGCTTAGCGGGTTCCACTGTGAGCATCCAAATTCGTGATGCTGATTGGCATAATCATACGCGTTCAAAAACAATGTCCAATGTCCTTTATCGTTATGAAGAAATTTATGACATTGCTTGTACATTATTTGATAAGCATTGGGATGAATCTCCTGTTAGACTACTAGGTGTAACAGTTTCCAATGTGGTGGATCGAAAAGATTATTCACAGCAATTATCGATTTTTGATTTTCAAGAGCATGCGAAAGACGAACCGATTCTCAAGCTTGTCGATGAAATGGAGGGACGGTTTGGCAAGGGGATTATCAAACGTGGTGTAGATTTAGGGAAACGTTCGTCCTATCAATCACAAACAAGCTTTAGTAAAGATTTCTTAGATGACCATGAATGAGATGGAATGAAAGTGGGGGTATCTATGCAATACAAGGAGTATGGGGATGCTCATCATCCTTTAATGATGTTTATTCATGGAGGGGGCGTTGGAGGCTGGATGTGGGATCAACAAATTCAGCATTTTGCCCATTACCATTGTGTTATACCAGAGCTAATGTCACACGATCCATTTTCCATTGAACATAGTGCTAAAGAGCTTCTGCTACTTATTGAGGAAAAAGCCAATGAGAAGCCTGTTATCGTGATTGGTTTCTCCTTAGGAGCGCAAATCGCTATTCAAATGCTAAGTCTAAAACCGAGTTTAATCGATTATACCATCATCAATAGTGCGCTTGTGATACCCTCTCCTACTGTAGAAAGGATGCTTCAACCGTTTATTCGGCTGTCCTTTCCGCTTATAAAAAATAAAGCATTTGCGAAACTTCAAGCGAAAACCCTCTACATTCATGAGGATTATTTTGAACGTTACTATCAAGAGAGTGCCACGATGAAGGTAGATACATTGATTCAAATTTTGCGAGAAAATATGTTATTTTCCATTCCACCTGATTTTCACAAAGCCCAAGGAAAGATTTTAATAACAGTGGGAGACAAAGAGAAAAACAACATGAAAAAATCCGCTAAAGCACTTGTGCGAAATCATCCACATAGCAAGGGTGTGCTATTGAAGAACATCGGTCATGGCGTATCATTAGCCCAGCCTGCATTTTTTAATCGCTTTGTAGAGAATTGGATTAAGGATGGTCAATTACCTGAGGGGACAGTTATTGAGTAGGGAAACTCCATTACGAATCGTCATCCATAATGGAGTTGATGTATTGATTATTGAAAATAGTGAGGATATAAATCTTGATGTTGCAATACCCATTCCTTCATTTCTATGATCATTTCTTCGTAGCTAGGGACAATAAATGAGAAGTCATTTCTTGTATTTATTAATGTTTTATTGACATTGACGAGCTGATGAGGAAGAATTTTTATTCTGTTGTTGAGGAAGTGTTTATTCAATAGATGAAGCAGATCATGTTTAGAAATAGTTGTCGTATTTACGAGGTGATAGAGTCCTGTTAAATCTTCTTGGGCAGCGCGTTCAATGGCTTTAGCTAATGTAAGTGTTGTTACTCCCGTCCAAATAGCGCCCGAATAGCCATATACGGAGCTTTTTTGTTGCATAAACCAATTGAAGAGTCCGATGCCATCCTTTTTCAAATCAGGGCCAATAATCGAGTTACGAAATGTTACATGCTTGTTGTCATTCACTTCTCCCAATCCTTTTGTGCGGTCATAAAAGGTTTCCCCGTCCCGTACACTTTCTTCATAGTAGGGAGCATTTTTACCAGAAAATACGCAATCGGTACTTAGATGAATGAGTTTTGTTTGTCGATTTTCTAGGAGAGATACAATGGCATGCGGTAAATAACTATTCAGTAAAATGCTTTGGGCCGGATAAGCCTCACAAGCATCGTTTAAAACACCAATACAATTAATGACGACATCTACATCATTGTCTAGTAGTAGCGACCTTAAGAAATGGGCGTCCGTCACATCACCAGTTCTATTATTGCCATAGGGAAAAGGGGTTCTAG
The DNA here is from genome assembly GCF_043359455.1 of Lysinibacillus sp. PWR01. Classification (NCBI taxonomy): domain Bacteria; kingdom Bacillati; phylum Bacillota; class Bacilli; order Caryophanales; family Bacillaceae; genus Lysinibacillus; species Lysinibacillus sp. PWR01. The sequence goes on from NZ_JBHERJ010000041.1 coordinate 5,742, forward strand.
AGTAAGTTGTTACATCATGGCCTTGTTCACATAAATAGGTGGCAATGGTGTGGCCAGCCATGCCTGTAGCACCGAGTACTAAAAATTTCATGGTTTTCCTCCTGTCCAATGAAGGAGCTCTTCTTGTATAAGAGGCAATGTTAAGAGCTTTTCTTTGATGTCAACCACACTTAATTGTTGTGTATTGTTCGAGTTATATTCATCCGTTAATGTAATTTTTGGAGAGCCCTCATCGAGGTATTTTCCATAATTTAAATCCCGATTATCCGCTGGGATTCGATAGAAATGACCCATATCAATAGCTTTTGCCGCTTCTTCCTTTGTACATAATACTTCATACATTTTTTCCCCATGTCGTGTTCCGATAATTTGCATGGCATTGTTCGCTTGAAAGATCTCAAGTAAAGCCTGTGCTAAATTTTCTATCGTGGCAGCAGGTGATTTTTGCACCATAATATCCCCATTCTGAGCATGTGAGAATGCGTACAATACTAATTCTACCGCTTCCTCAAGGCTCATCATAAAACGTGTCATATGAGGGTCCGTAATCGTTAAAGATTTCCCAGCCTTTATTTGCTCGATGAATAATGGGATGACCGAGCCTCGTGAAGCCATGACATTGCCGTATCTAGTGCCACAAATCAGGGTTTGGTGAGGATCAACCATTCGCGACTTCGCAATAAACGTTTTTTCCATCATCGCCTTGGATATGCCCATCGCATTGACAGGGTAGGCCGCCTTATCTGTTGAAAGGCAAATGATTTTCTTGACGCCAGCTTGAATGGCGGCTGTTAGGACATGATCCGTTCCTAAAATATTGGTTTTCACAGCTTCTAAGGGGAAAAATTCGCAGGAGGGAACTTGCTTGAGAGCGGCGGCATGGAATACATAGTCAACATGATACATAGCATTATGAATGCTTTGAATGTCACGGACATCCCCGATATGAAATTTGATTTTACTATGCTGATAGCGTTTTCGCATATCATCTTGCTTTTTTTCATCCCTTGAAAAAATACGAATTTCCTTGATATCCGTATTTAAAAATCGCTTTAATACGGCATTCCCGAAAGAGCCAGTGCCGCCAGTAATCAATAATATTTTATCTGTAAACATGGTATGGTTCGTTACACCTCCTGCACGCTATTATTTCAATCCTCTTTGATGTAGATCACATTCCGAGTTTTCTCTCGGGTAGTTGTACCAGTAAGCAAATTCGTTAGTATATTTACTTGTCGGATTTTTATCCATCAGGGCGCAATTAAAATCCCAATCTCCTGCTATATCTTTGCGTATTGTAAATTTCGCATCTCCAATTAAACTTCTCCGGATAATTTTAAATTGTCCAGGTAAGGAGTAGCGGTTGGATTCATCTTTAATAAAAGCAAAGCCATTTTTAATAATCATGTTGTAATAGTAAATATCAAATGTACCATCCACTTGTGCTAGTACATTGCGAATGGCGGGTAAATAGTGGTCATCACTATCGATGATGGCTATATAATCTCCTGTCGCTTCTGCAATGCATCGATTATAGGCAACACTCGCACCTAAATTCGTTGGGTGAACGATGATTTTTAAAGCTGCACAGTTTGTCTGATAGTCCTGTAAAATGGCTAACGTATTATCTGTAGAGCCATCATCCACCACGATAATTTCATAGGCATATTCTTTAGGAATACTATCAAGCATCGTTAAAATCCATTCTTCGCTATTAAATGTAGGTGATAAAAAACTAATCTTCATCTGATCCCTCCATTCTATGTGCATTCGTAGAGTTGTTCTATGTGACTGAGTAGATTCTTTAATACAATATGCGTAGACGTAGTGCTACTGTAGGCAATTGCTTGTTTTAGGAAGTTTTTAAGAGAGTTGTTTTTAGATAGAACTTTTATGTTACTAGAGAAATGGCATAAGAGAGACAAAAATTTACTAAGATAAGCACGTTTAGCAGGCAAGGTCATAAACTAGTCAGAGCGCTTTTTTAGAAAGAGGGATACGATGACAAAAAGAATCGCATTTATTTGTAGCGTGGAATCTTATAAACTTTCAGATGCCCATATTTTCAAAGATTTATGTCTAGTGCCTATTTTATTGGGGGAACATTTAGGCTATGACGTGACTATTGTAACGACAGAAATGAATGATGCCCTTCTTCAACAAGTTTTTCCCGCTGTAAAATTTGAGTCCGTACCATTTGAAGATGATTATGTGGCGAATATGAATGCCTATTTAGCCAAGCATGCAAAGGATATCGACATTGCCTTTGCCATAGGACCGTATCCATCCTATTTAGCCATTCTGAAAACCTATAAGCACTTCAATCCAAATGGAAAAATTTATATGAAATTAGATGTCAATCGATTTTGGTTAAATCGATTAAAAACCTATCCCTATTTTTTAGAGTTGTTGCAGCTATGTGATCTCCTCACCTCCGAATGTGCATCCATTCAAACGTCAATCCAAGAATTTTCGCAATTGGAAATTAAACATATACCCAATGGCTTTTTTGAGCATTTTCCCACAGAGCCAGTGCCGTTTCATGAGAAAGAAAATAGAATTTTAACAGTTGGGCGCTTAGATGCACCGGAGAAGCAAACTATGTTGACGGTTAAAGCATTTTTAGCGGCACAACTGCCAGATTGGGAGCTTCGTTTAGTAGGGCCGATGTCAGCCACATTTCAAGAGGAGCTGAGACTGTTACTGGATGATCATCCGCTTGCCGCTCAAGTGACCATGGTAGGACCGATTATTGATAAGGCTCAGCTAGAAGAGGAGTATCGCAAGGCTAAAATTTTTTGCTTAACATCTTTAGTTGAATGCTATGCTCATGTCTTTGCAGAGGCAGCTAAAAATGGTTGCTATATCGTGACAACGGATGTGGATGGTGCTGCTGATATTACGCAACAACAGCGTTTTGGTACAATCCATCCTACCCATGATTGGGAGGCGGTAGGGCGGACATTGCAACAAGTTGCAGCACAGGAATCATTGCTGGCCGATACTTGTGTACAGCTCCAAGCATTTGCCCGCAAGGAATTAAACTGGAGGCAGATCGTCCAGAAGGTTGCTAATTATTTAGGTGAATAAAAGTGAATCTTTTCTCGATTTAGAGGAGTATTCTTTTCTTTATACCATTATTTCCTATATAATAAAAACTAGATTTATAAAGCTAGACAATCATGGGTAGACACAAGGGGAGACTAGAATGGAAATACTGCAAGCAACAATGAATGAACTAGAGGATTTATCAAAACTGTTTGATGAATATCGTCAATTTTATGGAATTGAGTCAGATATAAGCAGTGCCAAGGCATTTTTACAATTACGATTGGCCTTGAAAGAATCCGTCATTTTTATAGCGCTGGTAGATGACAAGGTGATCGGATTTACGCAATTATATCCAACATTTTCGTCCATCGCTTTACAACGTGCCTATATTTTAAATGATATTTATGTAACAGAGGATGCTAGAGGCCTAGGGGTGGGCAAGGCATTGATGGAAAAGGTATTTCGCTATTGTGAGCAACAATCTGCTCGCTATGTCACACTGCAAACGGCGGCTGACAATGTAAATGCACGCAAGCTTTATGAAAAGCTACAAATGAAGCAAGATGAATATTGTAATTATGTTAAATATTTTATGTAAGCTGAACTTGTAAGCATCTCATCTTGGATGAAAATGCTTCTTTCATATCATAAAAATCCCCTAGATCGTGATGATCTTGGGGATTTTGTTTGATTTCATTTATTTTATTTCAAGCGTATAAGGTTGTGTGCTGGCTTTACCATCAAACTCACTTACTTCAATATAGTATTTGCCTGCATCTAGCTCCACCGTGCCAACTTCGGCATCACCAACTCCGTAAAGATCGAATGTTTTAACGGTTTTTCCGTTTGCATCCATCACTCGAATAACACCATCCAACGCTTTTTCTGTTTGAAGTGAGAAGAAGACTTCACGCTTCTGGTCGTTGTTCCATTCAAAATAGTCTTTATCACCAAATGGAATACCTGCATTTAAATATTGCGTTGCAACCCATTTCTCATCTTTTTTCACAAGGACAGATGGTTTGCTAGGTATACCATTGACTAATTTTGAATCACTGTCTTCATCCACATGCTTATGATCAAACAATGTTAATGTATAGGGCTGAATCGAAACCTGGCCAAGCCCCATACTGTTGACAAGAATAAAATAACCTCGATCCTTCTTCGCCTTAAACGATGTATTTACATCGTTTGTACCCATCATTCCAAGTAACATTTCAAGAATATTATCACCTAGTCCAAATGGAATTTCTGTTTCCATTTCTTTGGCATCAATTTTCATATTGCCGTTCGTATCTTCGATGATAGCTCCTGCAAATTTTAAGTCTTTTTGTAGTTCTTTAGGTAGTTGAGCTAATTGTTCATTTGTAAAGGGAACTGAAGAAAGAAGCAGACTCATGACCTCGTCATTGCCTTGTTGCTTATAATAGTAATAATCTACATCATCTTGATAAATCAGGTGATCTTTATAAGTAGTACCTGGTTGGATTTTTAGCGCTTTTGCTTCCTCATGATTGTTTGGATTGTACTCTGCTGGAATATCGCCTATTTTCTTTGTTTTCAATGTATAAGGCTCGGCAGATCGTTCTCCAGCATTGACAACGGCTACCACGTAGGTTTTGTCCTTTTTCAATGGAATAACCTTTGCATCGTCCTCATTACCAGCTGTACCAAGTAGTAGTGCCAGTATGCCAAGGCTATTTGTTAAGGAAGAAACGGGGATTAACTCCTTTGCTTCTTCGTCATACTCAAATACTGTACCCGTCGGCATTTGGTTCAATCCTTTCAAAAAGCTGAAGCTATAAAGGGCGTCTTCCTTCGCTTTAAACAAGAAATAATCCTCATCATAGTCTGTTTGGAAATAAGCTTTTTGATCTTCGCCTATTTCAAAACGGATCGCCTGCTTAATGATAGGATCAACATTTTCTAGGTTGCCTGAACCCGTAGGATTCATTAACATACTCATCAAGCTGTCAATTTCATTACGTTTTTTTATGTTATTCTCTGTAAGTGGTAATTGGTCCTCAAGAACATTTTTTTCGAACATGACTTCATCAACAGGTAGTCCATCCTCATCAGGAGGAAGGGTAACCACTTCACCTTTTAATGTGTAAGGGATCATCGATTCACTGATTGTTTCTTCTTTTTCAATGCCGCCACTAAAGAACATCTCCATAGAAAACTCACTATTACTCTCATTAGAGACACTTAAAACGTACTCTTGATCGGGAACAGCGTCGATAATCATACGGACCGGTTCACCTTTTGCTGTACCATAAGCGGTCTGCATTGGATAGGCTTCCAATTCTTCAACTTCATCATTTTCAGCTTGATCGATTTCTTCTGGTGGTACAGGAAGAAAGTCGTCTTTTAGATAGAGCTCCATAGAGGCAGTGACACCTGGAATACCCGATAGATCAAACTGTAATGTCGTCGGTTTTTTGACAGAGAACGTGAAGTAATCTTGATCTTGTTGTTGATCTTTTGACAGTAATGTATAGTTTTTACCTGCTGTACTATATGGGAACTTTTTGATAGGCTCCATTGAAGACTTGTCTACTGTATCGATTGGCAAGTCTTTCGTTGTTTGTGCTGTAAAAATATAAGTAGATTTGCCTTTTAAGCTATAGCTACCATTGTGATCTTTGACACCAATTACAAGCGTTCCTTTTTGATCTGCTTTAAATAGATAACCTTCTTTTTTTCCGACACGTACATCATTAACATGGATCGGCTCTACATCACCAATCCCGCTATTTGGGTAGAAATATAAATCAAAGGCATAGTCGTATTTGTCAGCGCCTTTTAATGTCAATTGAGCATATTCATTTTCTTCTAAATCGACTTTATACCATTTCTTTTCGTCTTGCTGTTCAAAAGCACCCTGTTCTGTATTTAGCTTATTTTTAGCAAGGACCTTGGCGTTTTGAATACGATCTTCCTTTGTCTCTGCATAATGCTTAGGCAGTTTGTTTAAATCAAACTGTAATGCTTTTACAGGATCGACAAGTCCATGACCATAAGTAAGATCATAACCTTTTTCGCCCAAATCTTGTGCTGTCATTTCTAGAATCGCTTCTATTTGATGCGGTTTTAAAGATGGATCTTTTGATTTAAGAAGAGAAGCGATACCTGCCACGACTGGAGAGGCCATGGATGTGCCACTAAATTTGACAAAGGATGATCCTTTTTTCGCATCATGAACGGTACTATAAATGTCTTCACCTGGTGCAACAATATCAACGGACGGGCCGTAATTGGAGTAGCTTGATAGTTTGTTGCGTTCATTCGTTGAACCCACACTAATGACACCTTCGAAAGAAGCGGGGAAGGAGTATTCATCTGTCGATTCATTTCCTGCAGCTGCCACAATCGTAATACCACTATCAATGGCTTTCTGAACGGCTTCCTTCATCAGTGGAGATTCACCATAGCCTCCTAGACTCATATTAATGACGTCAACGCCCTGCTCAATTGCATATAGAATACCCTGTGCAATGATGAAATCATTAGCACCTTCTTTGCCGTTAAATACATCAATTGGCAGTAACTTCGCTTTCGGATTAATCCCATGCCCACCTACGCCATTATCTTTTGCTGCGGCGATAATACCTGCCACATGTGTTCCGTGATCGCCTGAATAAGTAGTATTAGCAGGTGCTGCTGCATTATAGGGTGGGAGTACTTGTGACTTTAGATCGGGGTGTTTAAAATCCACACCAGAATCAATGACAGCAACTGTGACATCATGGTTGCCTGCTAATTCCAGTGCCTTATCCATTTGCAGTAGGTTTAAATGATACATCTCTTGTTTCTTGGGATCAGCTTCTTTATTGAAAGAATGATAGACGTAGCTAGGAGATACACTTGATATCCCGTTTTGCTTTAAATAGTAAGAGACGGCTTTTTCTATCGATACGCCTTTATTTAGTTGCACGACATCATAACCTAATGAAGGAATAGAACGGATGACTTTGGAGCCAATTTTTTTATGTACGTTTTTATCAAGACCTGAATGCTTGATAACAATTGTATCCTTACTCATCCATTTTTCTTCATTTTTCTCTGTTTGTTTCGCACTGTTTGCCAGCACGTTCTTTGCTTTATGCTGGGGTGCCTCAGCAAATGCAGAAGCAGCAGGCACCATGAGTGCAGCGGATGCTACAACAGCGACTGATTTTTTATACCAACTTTTCAATTGTTATCTCTCCTTGGTGTTATAAATTAAATCTTGACTATACTAATACGGATAAAGATTAGAAAAGTTTCGTAATGGAGGAAAATTTTTCTTCGCTACTTTAACTTTTGGTGGGTATAACGAAAAAACGGACAGTTAAACATTGTCCGTTTTTCTTAGTGTTGAAAAACAAAACTGTCAATTGAAAGGTAGAAATGGATTTCCGTTGCAGGCTACTTGCTTTCCTGTGGGCGAGTGCCGAATCGCTTTCTCCGCTACCGCTCCGTGCAGGGCTTCGCCTGTCTCGCGATCCCACGGGAGTCAAGTAGCCTTCCACTTCAACCCACTGACTTTTTAGCAAAGGTTTTCAAATAAAGTGAAGGTGTTCACGACTCTTTAGGAAGAGGTGTTGTCACGCATCACTTCTCCACATTGAAAATAAGAGCCTATCCTCTCTAAGAATACAAATAATGGGCGATATGATCGCTATGCTACTATGAAAAAAAGTAAAGACACATTGCAGCATGGTTGATTGGAGTGGAGCCAGCGTCACAGAGGAGACCCTGGAACGAACGTTAGTGAGTGAAGCGGCTCATCGGACGCCCCCTGGAAAGGACGCTGGCGGAACGGAAATCAACCCCTCACCTTGCCAAGTTGCTTTTTCTGCCGTTGACATCAGCTTTTTCGGATACCTCACATTATGAAAAGCTTTAGATCTGTTCGATTAATTGTTGTAATTCATTTTTGGAGCGGGGGATTGTGATGTTTTCCTGCAATAGCTTCTTTTTTTGTAAGGCCATGACCATCTCAAAAATCCATGGCCGTTCAAGATGTGCGCGTTTTAATAATTCTTCTTCATAAAACAAGGCGATTGGATCGCCGTTATAAATAATTTTTCCTGCTTCCATGACGATCATTAGATCTGCCCATTCATAGGCGAGAGGAATGTCATGAGTTGCTAGTAAAATGGTTCTCTCACCATCTTTTAATTTGGCTAAGTATTGTAATACTTGTGTAGCATAATAATTATCAAGACCTGCCGTTGGTTCGTCTAATAAAAGGACAGAGGGCTCCATCGCTAAAACACCTGCCATCGCCACACGCTTTTTCTGACCTACGCTTAGAAAATGAATGGGTTTATCGAGCAAATCTTCCACTTCGGTTTGCGCAACGGCCCATGCTATTTTTTCTTCCATTTTTTCAGTAGACCAGCCGAGGTTCAATGGTCCAAATGCTATATCTTGCTTGACGGTCCCTGAAAAAAGCTGATGATCTGCATTCTGAAAGACAATGCCTACCTGCTGACGTAGAACTTTTAAAGCTTTTCGACTATATTCTAGTCCGTTGCCTTCGAATAAAATCGTCCCAGCTGTAGGTTTCAAAATACCATTAAGATGCTGAAACAAAGTCGATTTTCCTGCGCCATTATGCCCGAGTATGGCGATTTTTTTCCCTTTTGGAATGTCTAATGTAATATCTGACAACGCTTTCGTACCATCTGCATAGGCATATGATAATTGGTTGAGTTCAAAATAAAATGCTGTCATGTGAAATACCCTCCATATACGATGAGGACTAGTAATATTGCTGCCATACCTAGCCAATTTTTCTTGCTATAGGAGCCCACCTCTTGCCAGTAGACGGCCTCGCCACCACGTGATTGCATGGCATTGTTGAGCTCCCGACTACGTTGAAACATTTCCACAAATAATGCCACAATGAGCATGGAGACAGAGCGTAGCCATTGCAACGGTGAATGGTAGCCGAGACGCGCTTGCTGGGCTAGATGGATATTTTGCATACTTTCTAAAAACATAAAAATAAAACGATAGGTTAGTTCAACGAGTTCAACCAATAAAGAGGGGAGTCGCCATTGTCGTAGCACATAACATATTCCTTGTACAGAAGTGGTTAGAATTAAAAAGTATAAACAACTAATACTGCCCAGAACGACAAAGAACAGCTGCTGCGCTAATAGCACACTTGCGTTCCCAATGAAAACAGTCCAATTCGTCCATGTATAAGACCAAATATGGGCAGGTAGTGCATTGGTTGACGGTGTAATGGAAAGTAAAATAGATACGAGACTTGTGAATAAGAAAAATCCAGGTAGCAATAATAACTTGGCATAGTATGTAAGCGGAATTTTTGCACCTAAAATGATAAAAGCACTCATTACAAAAAATGTAATGAGTGAAAGTCGTTCATCTCTCATGATGAGCGTTATGAGAAGTATTCCAAGTGAAAATATCATTTTTTCTAGCGGATGAACAGACGCTAGCTTATTAAGATAGGCATACTTATCAATGAGTAACATAATGGTTAACCTTCTTTATGTTTGCCACGCATATAGCCGATGAAGTAGCCAATAAAGCCAGCTCCAATAGCTGCCTGTAGCACGAATAATAAGCTTTCGATTTCACCGCTTGGTGGCTCCCATAGGCTTTCGAACCATGGTTCATATTCCGCATTGATTTCACCAATGGCTGCTTCTGCCTCTCCATCAGCACCACCAAATTCAGCACCTTTTTGTATGAACAATGGAATGATGGCTAACAACACAACAATTGCTAATAGCAATAAAATTTTTTTCATCTGTTAATGTGCCTCCTTTGTTGAGAAAACACGTAAAGTTTTTAATTCGCTAATATTGTATTTTTTCAAGAAATTCATCACAATGACCGTTAAAATCCCTTCACTCACCGCTAAAGGAATTTGAGTTAAGGCAAAAATACCTGCAAACTTTGTAAAGGATGCCATAAAGCCTCCAACTTCTGAAGGGAAGGCTAGTGCTAGTTGTACAGAAGTCACAACATATGTACCTAAATCACCAAGCATAGCTGCGAAAAATACGGCTAGTGAAAATGACAAACCTACTTTTTGTGCTCCTTTAAAGACAAAGTAAGCAATAAAAGGACCTACAATAGCCATCGAAAAGGCGTTCGCCCCTAAAGTCGTGATTCCTCCATGTGCTAATAATAAAGATTGGAATAATAAAACGATTGTTCCAATTACACTCATGGCTAGAGGGCCAAAGAGAACTGTCCCAAGTCCAACACCAGTTGGGTGAGAGCAGCTACCTGTAACAGAAGGGATTTTTAAGGCAGATAGCACAAAAGCAAAGGCTCCTGAAAGCCCTAAAAGCATCTTTGTTTCAGGATTTTCATCAATTGTTTTGCGAATAGAGCGCAATCCTAGAACTATAAAAGGAATAGAGATGACCCACCAAAAAATCGCCCATTCGATTGGCAAAAAACCTTCCATGATATGCATCGCAAAGGCACGTTTTGGCACAATTAAAAAGGCCAATAAAAAATAACTAAGTTTCCACCATGAAAATTTCAAAAAGCTTTCCTCCTAACTAATTAATAGATTTTTAGAATGTAGCGTGCGTAAATAAAAAAGCACTTCTCCGTTGGTGGAAAAGTGCATAGCTAAAAAAGCAAATAACATTCTCATCTGCTAAGCCGCACACCTATCCTCGTAGGCTGAAACGATCACCTATTTTTCGGCAGGTCTCCTGGCTCTAGTTCAATACTTTATAGGTCTTCCCATCCGTTGGACAGTGACATATTCTATAAAGCTCCCTATTACAGTGGCGGGACCGCGCCGGACTCAAACCGGCTTCCCTTTTAAGCAAAATGCCAAGCATTTTACACCGAAAAACATTCAATTGTGAGATTTCACGACAAAGTGTAACATGATTTTCCATAAATATGCTATACCTTTTTATAAAATTTTTTTAATTAAAGGTCAACAGCGAATATTCTGATAATATTCATTGTGCTAATGATGGATATTGTATAAATTTTATACCCCAGTTCACTTCAAAATTGATAAATTTGTCATAAATTTTTAAAGAAATATTGAAATTTTAAAATAATAAGATATGATTAAGACAGTTTTCTATTTAAAATACTAATAAAAATTTCATATAAAACGTCAATAAGTGCTCGAATAGCTCGAGATAATAGGGAAATTGGTGAAAATCCAATACAGCCCCCGCTACTGTAATAGCTGATGAAATCGCAAAGCCACTGGTGCAAGCTTGGGAAGGTGCGACTGTAAAATGAAGCTTAAGTCAGGAAACCTGCTTATTTGATTGTGCATGCAAACTTTTCGGAGGGAGAAGTTGAAGCGGAAGCGAGTACCTTTATTTCATGCTATTCGTTTTTATTTGGCTTCTACAAAACCTTTACTCTTCGTTTAGAGTAAAGGTTTTTCTTTTTCCAGAAAGCAAATGAGGGGAGACAGAAGATGACAACATGGAATTTAGAGGGGATGAAAACACATCTCTTTATTTGCAATGGCAGTAGTTGCATGAATAAGGATGGTGAGGAAATTACTTTAGCCATTCGAGATGAAATACAGCGACAAGCACTCGATCAAGAAATACATACGACAAGAACGCGCTGTAATGGACGATGCAAGGATGCCTGTGTGGTAATCGCCTACCCTCAAGGGAATTGGTATCGTGTGCCATCAACAGAGCATGCTAGGACACTAGTACAAGATTTACATCATGAATCCTTATACAACGAACATGTCTTTACACTTCGTGAAGGTACATTACAGCGTACTGCTCAAACAACAGCCATTAAAGGGATTGAAAAGGTGAAAGAGGGGTAACAACATGGCGCAAAAAGGAAAAATTTTCGTAGTAGGCTTTGGACCTGGAGATTTTAAGCATATTACGACACGTGCAGTAGAAGCTTTACAACAAAGTGATATGATTATAGGCTACAAAACCTATGTAGAGCTGATTCAAGATTTAGTTAGTGCGAAATCGATTGTTAGCACAGGCATGACAGAAGAGGTGTCCCGTGCGCAGGAAGCCGTTCGTCAAGCAGAGGCAGGGAGCATTGTCTCGGTGATTTCGAGTGGTGATGCAGGCGTTTATGGCATGGCGGGATTAGTGTATGAGGTGTTAATCGAGCTAGGCTGGACAGAAGCAACAGGAATTGAAGTAGAAATTGTTCCTGGTATTTCTGCGATTAATTCATGTGCGAGCATACTTGGTGCACCCATTATGCATGATGCTTGTACAATCAGTTTAAGTGACCATCTAACACCTTGGAATTTGATTGCAAAGCGTGTCGAGGCAGCTGCGATGGCAGATTTTGTCATCGCATTATACAATCCTAAAAGTGGTCGCCGTACAAGACAAATTGTCGAAGCTCAGCGAATTCTCTTAGAATATCGTTCGCCAGACACACCAGTAGGGCTTGTGAAAAGTGCGTATCGAGAACGTCAAGAAGTGACCATGACAACGCTAGCAGAAATGCTAGAACATGATATTGGTATGCTGACAACTGTCATTATCGGGAATTCATCAACATTTTTCTATGACAATAAGATGATTACGCCACGCGGTTACCAACGTAAATATACCCTGGGGGAAGAAAAACAACCATTACGTCCACATCAACGTTTGCGTGAAGAAAATGAACCTTGGGCAATGAATCAAGAGACAGGAACAGCAAGAAATGACTTTACAGCTGATCCTAATGCAGGGCGCTTTAATAAACCCAGTATAGCCGCTACGCCAAAGCCGAAAAAAACAGCACTTGAAATGGCTACAGCGGCACTCGCAATGGTGAAAGGGACAAACGCAGTCAACGTAACACCGAAGCTTGTACAGCAAAAAATAGAATCTATTTTTGAATTAGCAGTGAGCCCAGGTGTGGCCAATAAGTTTTTTACTCCTCAGCAAATGCTGACGTTAGCAGAGGTCGTTGGGGAAGAGGGGACGATGGAATATACACCAGATCATCAAATTCATTTAAAAATACCAACGACTGCCCCTGAACAGATCACAGAGAAATTGCAGGAAGTAGGCTTTTTATTAGCACCGATTGGTGATGTGCTATCTCTAAAAGCTTGTGATTTTTGCTATGGTGAAAAGGCTGATTCGATACCATACGCCGAAGAAATACAAGAAAAACTTGGTGGCATGTCTTTACCGAAAACATTAAATATTGGCTTTAATGGCTGTGGTATGGCCTGTTATCGAGCTGTATTTGATGATATTGGCATCGTCTACCGTAAAAGTAAATTTGATGTCTTTATTGGAGCGAAGCCAGTTGGTCGTACGGCTCACGCAGCACAGCCTGTTGTAGAAGGGTTGGAGCCTGATCAGCTGATTCCACTCATTACAGATATTATTGAAGAATACCAAGCAAATGCTCATCCAAATGAACGCTTGTTTAAATATTTTAAACGTGTGAAAAAGATACTGCATTTTACGTATCAAGATATGTCTTCCAAAATAAAAGTAGAGCCAGCTCCGTGCGGCGACTAGTAAGGGGTAAAGAGATGAAAGCTATTTTATTTGTCGGCCATGGGAGCCGTTTAGCAGCAGGAAATGATGAGGTTCGTACTTTTATCGAACAAATGACACCGCGTATTGACGAACAATTTTTAGTGGAAACTTGTTTCCTTGAATTTGCTTCACCTAACATTGAAGAAGGTATTACAAACTGTGTGAAAAAGGGAGCTACAGAGGTTCATGTGATTCCAATCATTTTACTTCATGCAGGCCATTCAAAACTGCATATTCCAGCAGAAATCGAGCATGCGCGTGAGCATTATCCAACGATTACATTCACATATGGTCAAACAATTGGCATCCATGATGAAATCTTTGCTATTTTACAAGATCGCTTAGCTGAAATTGGCTTTAATTCAGAACAAGAGCAGCAAGACACAGCTATTTTATTGATTGCACGAGGTGGCAGTGATCCATCTGCTAATGGCGATTTTTATAAAATCACACGACTTTTATGGGAAAAACTACCTGTGAAATACGTGGAAAGTGCTTTTATGGGTGTCACAGATCCACGAGTTGAAGAAGGAATTGAACGTTGTGTCAAACTAGGTGCAAAAAAAATCATCATGTTACCTTACTTTTTATTCACAGGCATTTTGATGGAACGTATGAATGGCATGTGTGAGAAGTTTAATGAACTTTATCCAGACTGTGATATTCAAATTGCTAACTATTTTGGCTACCATGAACGTTTACAAAATGTTCTATTAGAGCGTATTGAACAGGCGGTCAACGGTACATCAACAGGTATGCAAGATCTAGAAGACTATCGTGCCTATGCGGCAGTACATGGACATGCACATCATCATCACCATCATGATCATGACCATCACCACCATCATGAAGAGGAGCCGGTAAAATGATTTTCATGTTAGCGGGGACGAGTGATGCAAGAGATTTAGCCCTTGCATTACAAAGCGCAGGTCATGCGGTGACAGCTACGGTCGTCACCGAATCGGCAGCCTCAAGTCTTGCTGACGTTGGCCTGCCACATTTAATTGGTCGACTGACGGCTGAGGAAATGGCGACCATTATGACAGAGCAAGGCTATCAATTGGTGGTAGATGCCTCTCACCCATTTGCGGAGGAGGCATCTAAAAATGCAATGGCAGCGGCGAAACAGGCACAAATTCCTTATATTCGCTATGAGCGAGCTCATGAACACTATGCCCATCCTTTAATTACTGTTGTAAAGGATTATGAGGAGGCAGCTCAGTTAGCTGCAGAAAAACGCGGTGTCATTATGCTAACGACGGGAAGTAAAACACTCGCTACATTTACAAAGGTGTTACAGGGCTTAGAAAACACAAGAGTAATCGCTCGTATGCTTCCACGACTGGACAATATGGAAAAATGTGAGGCACTAGGAGTGGCACAGCGAGATATTGTGGCGATTCAAGGTCCGTTTTCAAAGGAATTAAATGAAGCTCTCTTTCGTCAATACGGAGTGACGCTGATGATTACCAAAGAAAGCGGTAAAGTTGGCTCAGTGGATGAGAAGCTAGAGGCAGCTCTTGCATGTCAGATTGAAACAATTCTTATTGCTAGACCAAATATTCAATACGGCCAACAATATTCAACATTTGAAGAAGTATTAAAGGCTGTTGAACATACAATTTAGGAGGCATTTTCCATGGATTTTAAAACAGATTTCAAACCATTAACGGTAGACCCAGATAAAATTTACGATTACAGTTTCGCCATTATTGCAGAGGAAATGGGCGAGCATGACTTCTCAGAAGATGAATGGAAAGTTGTACGTCGTATTATCCATGCA
This sequence comes from Lysinibacillus sp. PWR01, assembly GCF_043359455.1. Taxonomy (NCBI): domain Bacteria; kingdom Bacillati; phylum Bacillota; class Bacilli; order Caryophanales; family Bacillaceae; genus Lysinibacillus; species Lysinibacillus sp. PWR01. The sequence continues at coordinate 21,075 of NZ_JBHERJ010000041.1, forward strand.
TCGGCTGATTTCGAGCTAGGACGTAGTGTCATCATTACACCAGGGGCAATTGAAGCGGGTATCAAGTCTATTCTTGCAGGACGACATGTGATTGCAGATGTGCAAATGATTGAAAGTGGTTCTGGTAAAAAGCGTTTCCAAAAACATGGTGGCGATTTGCATTGCTATATTGCGGATGAAGATGTATCAATCGAAGCGAAAAAACAAAATACAACTCGTGCCATCATTTCGATGCAAAAGGCTTCAACATTACATGAAGGTGGTATTTATGCCATTGGTAATGCACCAACCGCATTGCTGGAATTGATTCGTTTAATTAAAGAAGGACTAGCAAAACCAGATTTAATTATCGGTATGCCTGTTGGTTTCGTGTCAGCAGCCGAGTCAAAAGAAGAGCTGCTTAAACTAGAAGGGATTCCGTACATTACTAATGTTGGTCGTAAAGGCGGTAGTACAGTGACGGTTGCCGCATTAAATGCCATCTCACTTTTAGCGGACGAACAGGCGAAAAAATAATGGAGCGGAAGCCAAAAAAGGATCCCAAGGACATGCGTCACGGTTATACGACGGGAGCCTGTGCAACTGCGGTATCAAAGGCTGCATTGCTTGCCCTTATTACCAAGGAGGAGCAAGAAACAAGTACAATCCATTTACCTATTGGTCGAGATGCAACCTTTACAATTGAAAAATGCATATTTGAAGAAAATGCTGTCAGCTGTGAAACGATTAAAGATGCTGGTGATGATCCTGATGCGACCCATCAGGCACTCATCGTTGGCACAGTGAGTTGGGCAGATACACCTGGTATTCATTTAGATGGAGGAATTGGCGTCGGGCGTGTCACAAAGCCTGGCTTGCCAGTGCCTGTCGGAGAGGCGGCCATTAATCCTGTACCACGTAAAATGATTTATAGCACGGTCCAAGGTGTATTGGACGAATTTCACATTACACGAGGCGTGAACGTGGTAATTTCCGTACCGAAAGGAGAGGAGATTGCTAAAAAAACGTTAAATGGGCGACTCGGTATACTTGGAGGCATCTCAATCTTAGGCACAAGGGGAACCGTCGTGCCTTTTTCGAGTTCTGCGTATATGGCCAGTATTGTCCAAGCCATTAGTGTAGCGAAAGAGGCTGGCTGTGAGCACTTAGTGGTGACAACAGGTGGTCGTAGTGAAAAATTTGCGATGAAACAATACCCACATCTAGCAGAAGAAGCGTTTATTGAAATGGGTGACTTTGTTGGTTTTACATTAAAACATTGTAAGCGCCTCGGCATCAAACAAGTATCACTTGTTGGTATGATGGGGAAATTTTCAAAAGTGGCGCAAGGTGTCATGATGGTGCATTCCAAAAGTGCGCCAATCGACTTTAATTTTTTAGCACAACTGGCAGAGGATATAGGAGCCGATGGAGAAACCATAGCACAAGTTCTGGAGGCAAATACAGCGTCACAAGTAGGTGAAATTATGATGGAGAAGGGCTATGACGCGTTCTTCCATCATTTATGTGAGGCCTGCTGCTATTCCTCCATCCGTCATATTAGGGGCGGTTTAACGCTTTCCACATCGATCTATTCGATGCAGGGACAATTATTAGGAAGGGCTGATGACATTGCATCGATCGATGAAATTGATTGGGATCGGGGATAACGGATTAGCAAGCTTATTACCACAATACCTTCGGTGGATTGAAGACTGTGAGGTACTTGTTGGTGGTGAGCGCGTACTGGATTTCTTCCCAAACTTTATGGGTGAAAAAATCCTTATTAAAGGAGGTCTTTCAGCACTTGTTGAAAGATTGTCTGAAGAAACAAAAAATACGGTGATCCTTGCATCTGGAGATCCATTATTTTATGGCATCGGAGGCTATCTAGCTAAAAAGCTACAAATAGAGGTTTATCCCTATATGAGCTCTGTCCAGCTTGCCTTTGCGAAAATGGGAGAAAGCTGGCAGGACGCTTATGTAACGAGCATACATGGACGCCCAATGAAGGGCTTGGCACAGCGAATCGATGGCAAAAAGAAAGTAGCACTTTTAACAGATGCTGAGAATAGTCCGAATGCTCTCGCTCGATATTTAAAGCATTTTGGTATGACAGAGTACCGTGCGTTTGTAGCAGAAAATTTACAGGGTGAAAACGAAAAAAGTGGCTGGTACTCGCTTGATGAAATGGAAAGTACTCATTTTTCGCCTTTAAATGTCGTGATTTTAAAACAAACCATAGCACCGAAACGCTACACACTTGGGATTGATGATGAAGAATTTTCACAACGCAAGCCAGATAAAGGACTTATTACGAAGAAAGAAATTCGAGTTTTAAGTTTGCAAGCCATGCAGCTTCAACAGGATAGCATTATTTGGGATATTGGCACATGTACGGGATCAATGGCAATTGAGGCAGGTAAGCTTGCGCCAGAAGGACAAGTATTTGCTGTTGAGAAAAATGCCCCTGATTTAGAAAATTGTCTCCAAAATCAGCAAAAATTCCGTGTTGATATGACTGCAATTCATAGCAAAGCACCAGCAGGATTAGACAGTTTCCCAGATCCTGATGCTATTTTCATCGGTGGTACAGGGGGCGAAATGGTCGAGTTGCTGCAATTATGCTGTCAACGTTTGAAGTCTAAAGGTCGCATTGTCTTAAATGCAGCGACAATTGAGAATTTATATAAAGCCGTCGAGGCGTTTAAGGCTTGTGGTTTTGCGGTTGATATTTTGCAGGCACAGCTTGCGCGCAGTAAACCTATTTTAGATATGACACGCTTTGTACCATTAAATCCAATATACATTATTTCGGCTTATCGAAAGGAAGAAAATCATGAGTAATTTAGGTGTTTTATACGGCTTGGGCGTTGGTCCTGGCGATCCAGAATTAATTACAGTAAAGGCATTTCGAGTGATTCAGGAATCACCTGTTATTGCTTACCCTAAAAAGCTAAAAGGCAGTAAAAGCTATGCTCATCGTATTGTAGATGTTTATATTAATCCAGACGAAAAAGATATGCTTGGTCTTGTATTTCCAATGACGAAAGATGAGGCTGTTCTAGAACGTGAATGGACAAAGTCAGTAGAACTTGTCTACGAAAAATTACAAGCGGGCAAAGATGTGGCGTTTGTCACAGAGGGCGATCCATTATTGTATAGTACCTTTATCCATATGATGAAATTAATGCAGGAAATGCATCCAGATGTAGAAATCCGTACGGTTCCTGGGATTTCGTCGTTCAATGGCTCTGCATCTCGCTTAGGGATTGCGTTAGCGGATGGCGATGATCGTGTTGCGATTATCCCTGCTCATGATGATTATGACTCCATGCGTGAAGCAATTGAAAGCCATGATGCCGTTGTCTTTATTAAAGTGGCAAAAGTGATTGATTTAATGCTTGAGGTGCTACGCGATTTAGATTTATTAGATAAAGCATCCGTGGTGACAAAGGTAACCTCTGATGAAGAAATCATTTGGGATGTGCGTGAGTTGGATGGTGTTGATTTAGAATATTTAACGTTAATGGTGGTGCGTAAATAATGAAGAAAATCTATATTGTTGGCGCTGGTCCTGGTGATCCAGATTTAATTACAGTCAAAGGTTTACATATGTTACAAACTGCGGACGTTGTCATGTACACAGATTCTTTAGTGAGTGAGGACCTCATTGCGAAAGCCAAACCAGATGCAGAGGTCATACGAACAGCTGGCATGCATTTAGAGGAAATGGTTGCTGTGATGGTGGACCGTGTCAATGCTGGGAAAACAGTGGCACGTATGCATACAGGTGACCCAGCGATGTATGGTGCCATCATGGAGCAAGTAGCTCTCTTGAAAAAGGAGGGCATTGGGTATGAAGTCATTCCAGGAGTTAGCTCTGTATTTGCTTCGGCAGCGGCTATCGGAGCTGAGTTAACAATTCCTGATTTAACACAAACCCTTATTTTAACACGCGCTGAAGGGCGCACACCTGTACCAGAATTTGAAAAGCTGCGTGATTTAGCGAGCCATCATTGTACAATTGCATTATTCCTTAGTGCAACGCTGACTAAGAAAATTGTCAAAGAACTACAAAGTGCTGGTTGGGCTGATGATACGCCTGTAGCAGTTATTCAACGTGCTTCATGGCCAGATCAAAAAATCGTACGGACAACCTTAATCGAATTAGATGAAGCAATGCGTGTGAACGGTATTCGTAAGCATGCAATGATTTTAGCGGGTTGGGCGTTAGATCCGACTATTCATGATAAGGATCAATATCGCTCGAAGTTGTATGATGCAAGCTTTACACATGGCTTTAGAAAAGGTGTGAAGACAAGTGATTGAGTTACAAGAAGGTATTTTACCAGAGGTTGATCAACGCAATCCTTATGCTGTAGTAGCCATTACGAAGCATGGTGTTCAAATTGGGCGCCGCCTACAGCAAACCTTTGCAGCAAGTGATTTATATTATATGAGTAAATTTGAGCAAGGCGATGAAGCAGAAAAGCATATTCAACTATTTACAGGAACAGTGCGTCTATTATTGCCAACGCTATTTAAACAATATAAAGGCTTGATCTTAATTATTTCACTAGGGGCAGTCGTAAGAATGATTGCACCGATTTTAAAGGATAAAAAGACAGACCCGGGCGTTGTCGTGATTGATGATCGAGGCGAAAATGTCATTAGCGTATTATCAGGCCATCTTGGTGGGGCCAATGAGTTAACGCATGAGGTGGCAGCAGCACTTGGGGCAAATCCAATAATTACTACGGCTTCTGATGTGCAAAAGACGATTCCTGTTGATTTATTTGGGGCACGCTTTGGCTGGGTATGGGATAGTGCCGATAAATTAACACCTGTTAGTGCTTCTGTTGTAAATGAGGAGCATGTAGCCATTGTGCAGGAAACGGGTGAACGCGACTGGTGGATGCGTGATACACCGATGCCTGAACAAATCAAAATTTATCCATCCACACAGGTGGCTATTGGGGCTAACCCCCATGCTACATTATTAATAACCGATCGAATCATTGAACCTGAAGAGGAGGTTCTTCTAGAAAACGGTGTTATTTATCGACCAAAATCCATTGTGCTAGGAATGGGCTGTAACCGTGGTACATCGTTAGAGGAAATTGAACAGGTAATCGATGAAACCTTGGCAGAGCTAAAGCTTTCGAAAAAAAGTGTAAAAGCCTTATGCACGATTGATTTAAAGAAAGATGAGCAATGTTTTTTAGATATTACGAAGAAATATGATTGGGAGTTCGTTACGTATACACCGGCTGAATTAAATGAAATCGAATTTCCATCACCCTCTGAAACGGTCTTTAAATATACGGGTGCATATGGTGTGAGTGAACCAGCGGCTATGCGTTATGCACAGGTGCAGACACTCCTATTAGAGAAGAAAAAATCGGGTAATGCTACGATTTCAGTTGCTAGATACCTATTTTAAGGAGGAAGTCCATGCAAACAAATCGTTTTGTTCTAGCTGGTACGGGCAGTGGGGTAGGTAAAACTACTTTTACCATTGGACTGATGAAGGCATTACAAAATAAAGGAAACGTGGTGCAAGGCTTTAAATGTGGTCCTGATTATATCGATCCAACCTATCATACGGCTGTGACAGGCAGAGTATCACGCAATATTGATAGCTGGATGTTCTCACATGAAGCGGTACGTGATATTGTGGCACGCGCAAGTATGGATGCAGATGTATCCATTATTGAAGGTGTGATGGGCTTTTATGACGGTAAAAGCCCTTTATCGGACGCTGGTTCTGCTGCTGATATTAGCGTAGTGACTGAGAGCCCTGTTATTTTAATTGTCAATTGTGCTAGCATGGCACGCAGTGTAGCAGCGGTTGTTAAGGGTTTCCAACTACTATCAGATAAACCGAATATCGTTGGTGTTATTGCGAACCAGGTTGGTAGTGTCGGTCATTACGAAATTGCCAAGGCAGCTATTGAACAAGAATGCGGCATACCTGTGATTGGCTACTTAAAGCGTGAGGAAGGGATCGATATCCCGAGTCGTCATTTAGGATTAGTGCCTGCGATTGAAAGAGGAGAGCTAGATTCATTTTTTGATAAACTAGGGAACCTAATGGCAGAAACGATTGATTTGGACCAATTACTACATTTAACAAAGGCTCCTATCTTACAAGAATCTGGTCATTTATTTATGGAGGAGCCTTCACAAAATATTTGTATAGCAGTTGCAAGAGATGCGGCATTTAATTTTTATTATGAAGAAAACCTGGCTTTGTTACGTGCGAAAGGGGCAACACTACAATTTTTCTCACCGCTTGCTAATGAGCCTGTACCAGCAGAAGCAGATGGCTTATATATTGGTGGGGGCTTTCCTGAGGAATTTGCAGAGTCACTTGCGACCAATACAGTCGTTAAAGACTCTATTCGTGAAGCCATTGCCAAAGGTCTTCCAACATTAGCTGAATGTGGGGGCTTTATGTATTTAACAGAGGCGATCACAAATAGCCATGGCGAACGCTATGACATGGTAGGGGTAATTCCTGGAGAAGTGGCGATGCAAACAAAACTAGCAGCACTTGGTTATCGTGAAATTTTTGGCACAGCCGATAATTTCTTAATTGGTGCTGAGGAGCAAGCGAAGGGCCATGAGTTCCATTATTCCAAATATAATGGTTCTCACAACACAGCAGCCTACGAAACGATTGGTCGTTTTGGCAAAAAGAAAGAAGGCTATCAAGAAGGAAATTTAGTGGCTGGCTATACACATTTCCATTTTGTATCAAACCCAAAGCTAGTTGACAATTGGTTAACAGCTTGTAAGAAGGTGAAAAGTAATGACTAATTATTTTCCTATTCATATCAATCTAGAATATAAAACGGTAGTAATTGTAGGCGGCGGTCACGTGGCAACGCAGAAGGTAGCATCCCTGTTACCGGCAAAGGCAAACATCGTGATTGTCAGCCCAACCTTACATGACACATTACAGCCACTTGCTGAGTCAGGGCAAATTACTTGGAAGCAAAAGGAATTTGAACCGCGTGATTTAGATGATGCCATTCTCATTATCGCTGCAACGAATGTGACAGCAGTGAACGAAGCAGTTCAAGAGGCGGCCCAGCATTGGCAATTAATCAACCGAACAGATAAACAAAGTGAAAGTGATTTTATTACGCCTGCTACTGTTCGCCGTGGTCCATTGGTGTTAACTGTTTCAACATCAGGAGCAAGCCCAGGTCTAGCGCGCAAGATCAAAGCAGATTTAGAAGATCAATTCGATGATGCTTATGATGACTATGTATGCTTTTTACAGCAAGCTCGCTTAATGATTGCTGCTAAGTATGATAAAGGTCCACAAAGACGTGCAGCATTACAAGCGTTGCTAGAGCCAAACATCCTTGAATGGACACGTCATGGCGAGATTGATCGACGTGAAGCATATTTACAACAACTATTGATGGGAGCAGCGCAATGAAGGATGGAATTGTATATATCGTTGGAGCAGGTCCTGGCGATCCGAAGCTCATTACTGTGTATGGACTGGAATGTATTCAAAAGGCTGATGTAATTTCCTATGATCGTCTTGTGAATCCTAAATTGCTTGATTTTGCAAAAAAGGATGCGGAGCTTGTTTATTGTGGCAAATTACCTGGGAAGCATCATCTCATTCAAGATGAAATTAATGCATTACTTGTGGAAAAAGCTCAAGAAGGTAAAATTGTTACACGTCTTAAAGGTGGCGATCCTTTTGTCTTTGGACGTGGTGCTGAGGAAGCAGAGATTTTAAAAAATCATGACATTGCCTATGAAATCGTTCCTGGGATAACAGCAGGTATTGCGGCTCCTGCATATGCAGGGATTCCCGTTACGCATAGAGACTTCGCGACAAGCTTTGCCCTTGTGACTGGGCATGGACGTGAAGAAAAAGGACAAGATTTTTTGAATTGGCCAGCATTAGCTACAGGCATTGATACTGTTGCTTTTTATATGAGTGTTGGGAACATTGCCTACATCGCTCGAAAATTAATCGAAAACGGACGGAAGGCTACAACGCCAGTAGCGGTTATTGAGTGGGGAACAACTGCTCAACAACGCACGATTACAGGGCCGTTAGATGAGATAGCCAGCATTATTGAGCGTGAAGGGTATCATAACCCTTCTATGATTGTAGTGGGCGAGGTTGTCAATGTACGTGAAAAAATTCAATGGTTTGAAGAGCAGGGACTTACCTTTTCATAATCATCTTTTGAAAGAGCACAAGGAGGAAGCAATATGACTGTCATTGAAGCATTAAAAAAACGTCGAGCAATTCGTAATTACACAACACAATCGGTAGAGAAAGAAAAGATTGAGCAAATTTTACAGGCAGCAACCTATGCACCGAATGACCGTATGCGAGAGCCTTGGCATTTTTATGTCATACAAGATGAAGCCATGAAGCGTTATGAAGAAATGGCTAGTGCTTATTTACAAGAACGCTTCCCCACGAAGCCAAACCTAGTGGAAAGTTCATTGAAGGTTGTACAAACAACGCCTGTGGCCATTGTTGTAACAGCAGACATTGTAGAGGGCGATGCAGATGCGACAGAAGATAATGTTTTTGCCGTATGTAGTGCCATTATGTCTATGTGGTTGACAGCAGAGGAGCTAGGTCTTGGTTTTGTTTGGCGTACACGTGGTGTTGGCCTGGTGCATGATTCTCGTATGCATACGTTCCTTGGTGCAAGTGCCTCTCAAAAAGTAGTCGGCACAATATTTATTGGCTACCCACAGGAGCAAGAGCAAAGCGACAAGAAACGTACACCGTTTGCAGAAAAGACAACATGGCTGTAAGGAGGCTAACAGCATGGCAAGAAAAGGCTTATTTTTAGTATATACAGGTGAAGGAAAGGGCAAAACGACAGCATCCCTAGGTGTTACATTGCGTGCGGTGGGCCGTGGCTTAAATGTGCGCTTTATGCAGTTTATTAAATCACCTGAACGCACTTATGGAGAGCAAATTGCCCTTCGTAAGCTAGGCGTAGAAATGGAACAAATGGGCATAGGTTTTACATGGACAAAGACGCCTGAGGAGCATCGTGCTGCATTAGCCAAGGCTTGGAAAAAAACGAAGGCAGCTCTGCAGGATGATCGCATTGATTTATTGGTGCTTGATGAGCTAAATAATGCCCTGGCGATCACCAAGTTTCCAATCGATGATGTCCTCCCACTAGCAGAAGTCATCGAGGCAATCCAACAACGCCCCTCAACGATGCACCTGGTTGTCACAGGCCGAAGCGCGAACCCTGCGTTACTGGCAATGGCTGATTTAGTGTCAACCATTGATGCAACAAAGCATTACTATGATGAAGGAATCCCAGCAGTGAAAGGGCTTGAATTTTAAAGCCCCTCACTATTGCTGGATGAAAAATACCCGCGCTTCGCTATGAAATACCCGCGGAGCGAAGGGAAATACTCGCGCGTCGCGATAAAACACCCGCGGAGCGAAGGGAAATACTCGCGCGTCGCCATAGAATACCCGTGGAGTGAAGGCAAATATTACAGAGGAGAGTGACTATGCCAGCAAAATCAATCATGATTCAAGGAACGGCTTCCGATGTTGGAAAAAGTATGATTTGTACCGCACTATGTCGTATATTTTCAGATGATGGACTAAAAGTAGTACCATTTAAATCGCAAAATATGGCTCTTAATTCATTTGTTACGAAGGATGGCGGTGAAATCGGCCGCGCACAAGGGGTGCAGGCAGAGGCGGCTCGTGTTGTTGCAACGACTGATATGAATCCTATCCTGCTGAAACCGAAGCAAGATATGATGTCAGAGGTTATCGTTCATGGCAAGCATTTTTTAAATATGGATGCCAAAAGCTACCGCAATAATTTTGTACAGGAAGCGATGCCTATCGTGGAGAAATCAGTACGAACGCTACAAAATACATTTGATGTCATTGTCCTAGAGGGCGCTGGTAGCCCTGCAGAGATTAACTTAAAGGATCGCGATATTGCCAATATGCGAATGGCTCATTTAGCAGATGCAGCGGTTGTCCTCGTTGCTGATATTGATCGTGGTGGGGTCTTTGCCTCGATTGTTGGTACACTGGCATTGTTAGATGAGAAAGAACGAGCACGTGTGAAGGGATTAATTATCAATAAGTTTAGAGGCATGCGTGAATTACTGGATGATGGTTTGGCATGGGTGGAGCGTGAAACGGGCATTCCGGTACTTGGCGTGATTCCTTATGTCGATGTCAATATTGAAGCGGAGGATTCTCTCGCACTATCGTCACTACGCTTTAAAAAACCAAAGCCAGGCGAATTTGCTGTAGATGTAGCCATGATTCGGTTACCACGTATTTCAAACTTCACCGATATTGATCCATTTTTCGATGAGCCAGAGGTGGGTGTGCGTTTAATTGGTAATGTCAACGAGCTAGGTACACCAGATATACTCATTCTGCCAGGAACGAAAAGTACAATGGATGATTTAGCTTGGCTAAAAGCACAGGGCTTCGATCAAGCCATCAACCATTTACGTAATAACGGTACTAAAATTATTGGCATTTGCGGTGGTTTCCAAATGCTTGGTGAAACATTACTAGATCCTGAGGCAGTGGAGGGGAATGGCGAATCTGCTCATGGTCTTGGGCTATTACCGATGGAAACCATTTTTGTAGGTAATAAAAAAACGGTGCAAATGACAGGTGTAAGAGGGCAGGACACATTGACAGGCTACGAAATTCATCTAGGACGTACAAAAATTTTACGTGATGAAGTATCACCGTTTTTACAGTTAGAAGATGGAAGAAAAGATGGTGCGGTTAGTCATGATGAGCAAGTGATTGGCACGTATTTCCATGGCTTGTTCCATAATCGTACCTTTACTCGTCAACTCGTCAATGAAATACGAGAGAAAAAAGGGCTAGCTGCTTTACCGAGTGATGTGAAAAGTGACGCAGAACGAAGAGAAGATGCCTATAATATGTTAGCCGACCATGTACGAGGAAATCTTGATATGAAAAAAATATATGAAATTTTATCTATAGAGGTATCTGTATGACGAGAAAAGGACCGTTAGCCATTAACTATGAGGCATTATGGCAGGAAGGCATGAAGGATTGGCATGGCCATATGCCTGAACGAATGGTGAATGATCAGCTAGAGGAGCAATTTTGGGCGCAATCCGTAGCACGTAAAAAAATGGGGCAAACTGATCCTTATGCTACACGGATTTTTCAGGAGCTTCAAAAAAAGATTGAACCTCAATATTCTGTATTAGAAATTGGCCCTGGATGGGGCAATTATACATTTCCATTAGCTGATAAAGTGAGCAAGCTCACATGTGTGGATAGCTCCGAAAGCATTTTGCATTACTTACAACAGTGCATGCCCGAGAAGGAGCACGTTTCCTATATTCATGCGAAGTGGGAAAGTTTAGAGCGTGATGAGATAGAACCACATGATATCGTCTTAGGCGTGAATTGTTTTTACCGTATGTATGAAATTAAAGCAGCTTTATATCATATGAATCGGCTGGCGAAGAAGCGTGCCATTATTGGGATGACGACAGGGCCAATCCAGCCACATTATGAACAATTATATGAAAAATATGGCTATGACATAAAATTTCCTCGCAGAGATTATATCGAGTTTTTGAATCTTCTATATGAAATGGATATTTACGCTGATTGTCAAATTATCCCACTCGAACGTATTTATGAATATGAAAGCTATGAGCAACTTGTGGCAACGCAAAGTAAAAAAATATTAACGCCAAACTTCCAGCGAGCCCATGTGGAAGAATCACTTCTACCTTTTATTGAAGAAAAAGATGGACGTTATTATTATCGTCATGATTTTCATGCAGCACTTGTTTCATGGCAACCTAAATAATCAAGAAACCTTTGGAGAAACTGTACACCAAAGGTTTTTCTTATGGGAATGGATAAGGTACAATAAAACGATATAAACAAGAAGTGAGGTGGCATATGTGCAGCTACATTTTTTAGGGACAGGCGCAGGCATGCCTTCAAAAGAACGAAATACAAGTGCTCTGATGGTAAAGCTATTAGATGAAGTGAGTGAAATGTGGCTATTTGACTGTGGAGAGGCGACACAGCATCAAATCCTCCATACATCATTAAAGCCGCGGAAGGTTACGAAAATTTTTATTACACATTTACATGGTGATCATATTTTTGGACTGCCAGGCTTTTTAAGCTCGCGTTCCTTTCAAGGTGGGGATGAGACGCTAACGATCTTCGGGCCACCTGGTTTACAGCAGTGGATTGAACAAACATTGGCGCTATCGAAAACCCATTTAACGTATCCTTTACACTTTGTAGAAGTACAGGAAGGGATTATTTTTGAGGATGCTCATTTTACAATTCATGCTAAGGAATTGCGCCATGTTGTACCTTGCTATGGTTATCGAATTGAGCAAAAGGATTTACCAGGCGAATTATTAATTGATAAAGCACAGGCACTTGGCGTTCCAAAAGGACCTTTGCTCGGGCAATTAAAAAATGGCCATGATATCGTGCTTGAAAATGGCGATGTGATACACGCAAAAGATGTTGTGGCACCTGCCAAAAAGGGCTTTATTCTGTCGATTTTAGGCGATACGAAATATTGTGAAGAAGCCATCCAACTATCCGTGGGTGCTGATATCATTGTGCATGAAGCGACTTTTGATGGTACAACAACGGATTTGGCAGCAAGCTATGGTCATGCGACAAATGTAGAGGCAGCAAAAGTCGCACAGCAAGCAGGTGCACACTATTTATTATTAAATCATTTAAGTGCTCGTTTTCTACCATATGACTTACCTCAGTTTTTGGCTGATGCACAGGATATTTTCCCGAATACGCTCCTAACATCTGATCAAGCGGTCTATACGTGGCAACACAATAAATTATTTTGATATAATTATTAGATAAAAAACATCTATTAGTGGAGGATTCTTCTAATGGATGTTTTTTATTTGCAGTTCTAAAGATGTACTTAAATATTACTAATTAACCCTCAGAAATATGATTTATTTCTTTCTTTAACTAGTCTGAAATATACAGGCTATTCCTCTTGTAGATTTTATTTTGCAATTTTTACAAATTAATGACAATTTAAACTTCTTCAAAACTTATTATTTTATATTTAATAAATAGTTAATGAAATATATGGAAGTGATATTGTATGATGAAGTGGAAATAATCGTAATTTTTAGGGGGATCTCATCATGAGAAAGTCAATGAAATGGAAAATGCTTCTGGAGATTATGGGCATTGTAGTGTTCATTATAGCGGCATTTTCTATTTATATTTATCAAGCTACATATAAAAGTGAAAAAAGCAATGGAGAAGCAATCGCCAACTCCATTGTCATGGGGATGGAAGGGGCGATTCAATCTAGAGAAAAAGCAGAAGAAATCATGGAAAAGGAAATGATTGCTGAATCTGTGATGGCTGCTTACATAATTGATAAAGGCGCTACATATGAGGATTTAAAGGCTATTGCTGAACGTGGTGGCATCGATGAGATTTGGAGTACAGATGATAAAGGAAATACAACGGTGACATCTGTAGCTCCATCAGTTGATTTCAACTTTGGCGCTGATCCAAACGGACAAGCTGCTGAATATATGCAACTCCTAGATGGTAGAGCGAAAGAGGTTGTGCAAAAAGCACAAATTCGCGATGTTGATGATCAATTTTTCAAATTTGTCGGGGTAGGTAGCTGGAATCCAGCAACACCACAAATTGTACAGGTGGCTCGTCATGGACAGCAGCTACTAGATTTAGAAGCAAGTATTGGCAGCGCATCCTATATCGATCAACTGGACAATTATTTATCCTCAACTGTATTATTCGCTGCTATTGTAGATGAAAAAGGTCAAGCTATTGCCGCTACAGCAGAAAAAGATTTAGCGGATATTGGTTTTGAGCCAGCCCAATTTTCAGCACAAAAGTCGACTGAATTTTCAGGGCGCTATGATGGCACACGTGTCACGCAATATATAAAGCCATTATCAAACGGTACATACTTAGCGATTATTGTATCCAATGCCGTCCTATCACAAATTTTAGTGGGTACAATTGTGGCTTCATTGATCGTTGTCTGTGTGATTTTCTTCATTACGGGCCTATCTATTTCCAAACAAGTATCTCGTATTTTAAGTGTGCGAAATTCCTTAGAGGAAATTAGCAAAGGTGAAGCAGATTTAACCAAGCGCATTCCGATCCATGCGAAAGATGAAATTGGCCAATTAGTGACATCATTTAATGGGATGATGGATAATTTCCAACAAATCATGTGTGAATTAAAGCAAGGGGCCAATCAAATAAAAGAAGCTACCTATACGATTCAAGAAAACGCCCATGAAACACTAGATTCAGCCGCAATGATCCAAGGAGAATCCAGTCAGGTAGCTCAGGCCTCCTTTGCTCAACAGAATAATACAGCAGACAGTGCGCACTCAATGGAGGAATTGGCACGCAGCATTCAATATATTTCGGAATCCATTGCAGAAATTTCTAGTATTTCTCGTAATACCGAGGAAAATGCCGATAATGGATTACAAATTATGGAATCCTTACAAAAGCAATTAGTGACTATTCATGAGAAAACGAATTTTGCGGTGATTGGTACACAGGAACTTGAAAAATTGTCTACCATGATTGGGGAATTTACTAATGTCATTACGGGAATCTCTGATCAAACGAATTTATTGGCATTAAATGCATCCATTGAAGCAGCACGTGCTGGTGAAGCGGGTAAAGGCTTTGCCGTTGTAGCAGAAGAAGTGCGTAAATTAGCTGAAGATTCTAAGCGTGCAGCGGATAGAATCACACAGGTGGTGATGAATGTCCAAAAGGAAACGGCCAATATTGTAGTGACCATCCAAGCGACAGCGGATGTATTACATGCAGGACGTGCGATCGTACAAGAAGCACAACAATCATTTGAAGGAATTCATAATGATGTACAGGTGTTAGCAACACAAGTAGATTTAGTATCTAGCTCAACCGAGGAAATTGCTGCAAGTACTGAGGAGGTAACAGCTACTATGGAAGATGTTTCGCTACTTGCCAAGCAAACATCGCAAAGTGTTGATGCCGTTGCCCAAAAGGCTAAACATCAAGCGGAAAATATGGAGAGCATGACCGCATTTATCGATCAATTGAATACAACAGCGGAAAACCTCCAACTATCAGCAGGCAAATATAAAGTATAAAAGGAAAAATATAGTACGATAAATCACTAGATTCCCGTATAATTGAAAAAAGGGGTGTGGTTTAAATGAATCAACAAAAGATGCCGCCAGCATTATTGCGATTAATCGTTATTTTTCCAAATGTGCTGAGCTATTTACTATTATTCGGTCTAATTATTTTTGTCATGACAAATTATGAAACATTAAAAGCGACAAATAATTTAACTGTGTGGATTATTTTTATTGTCGTATTAGCACCCGCTGCTGCCTATACGACTTTCAGCATCGTGAAAAAAATTCGGGCAGGGCATATGTAAGAATATCAACGACTTCCTATTCAACGTAATAGGAAGTCGTTTCATATTGTTGAAAAACAAAACCATCAATAGAATTTTTGTGAAAGGTGAAAATGGTTTCCGTTGCAGGCTACTTGCTTTCCTTTGGGCGAGCGCCGAGCCGCTTCCTCCGCTACCGCTCCGTTTAGAGTTTTGCCTGTCTCGCTATCCCACGGGAGTCAAGTAGCCTTCCACTCCAACCCAGAAAACGTAATCTTTTTAGCAAAGGTTTTCAAATAAAGTGAAGGTCTTCACTACTCATTTTATGGAGGGATGTTGTCATTCATCACTTCTCTACATTGAAAATAAAAGCCTATCCTTTTTCTA
>NZ_JBHERJ010000042.1:0-45345 GCF_043359455.1 Lysinibacillus sp. PWR01
CCTTGCAAAGTTGCTTTTTCTGTCGTTGATATCATCTTTTTTCATACATACTAAGCGGTTAAAGAGTGGAAATGTTATATTGCTAGCATGATTATCGTTGCTTGTGTTTATTTTGCTCATCAAAAAGGTTGGCGTTTCGAACAATTTCAGTAATATATTTCATGACGATTTCCGTTGCTTGTTCGGCATCATAACTTTTACGATTATTCAATAGGTTCGTAAACATGCCTTGCCAAATTAATAATGTGATTTCATTGATGGCATCTACATTACCCTCGGTTAAGTAGCCTTCTTTTAAAGCGATCTCTAACATTGAACGTCCCCGTTTTGTCAGACTGTGTTGAAATAAAATAGTCTTTAAATCTTCAGGAATATTGATTAAATCATTGGGGTAAAAATTATAATAGTTTTCCAATAGTGCTTCTGGTGTTTCCCCTAAGTCCATGATAAAGACTGCGTGAAAAATCTGAGGTTGTTTGAAGGAATACTGGCAAAAGCATTCCCATGCCAATAGGTATTTATCAATGGGATCTTTACCTTTTTCTATGTAGTGAGCAACTTCGTTAGTATATTCTTGCATACATCTCATCGATGCAAAAAATAGAAGATGCGAGATTTCTGAAAAATAATTGTAGATGGTTGCACTGTTATAACCAGCTTTATCGGCAACCTTTCGGATCGTAACGTTTTCCAGTCCTTCTTCTTCGATTATTTCCGCAGTGGCGTCTACAAAGTATTTCCACATACGACTCCTTTGTATTTCCTTTTTTTTCAAAGTAATATCCCCCTAACGAACAAATAAGTAATGTAAAATCATTAATTAAATGTATATATTTACCTTATTATAGCTAATTTAAACTTATTATAGCAAAACAATTTTAATTTCCTGTTTCCATTATAGCATTAGCTTTTGTCATTTTCAGAGTTGTGTATTAGATTTTCAGGTGATATACTAATCACAATTATTTTATAATCATGATTACTAAATAATCGAGATTCGGAATAATTAGACGAAGAGGATGTTGGAACAAAGAATCATGTGCTTAGACACAAGGGGAGGATTATGCAATGAGTAAAAAAATTGTGACACAATTTGAGTGTACATATGAAACAATCGAAAACACATGGATCGAATTAGCAGACGGCACAAAGCTTTCTAGTCGTATTTGGCTTCCGACAGTGAAATCAGGAGAGAAAGTACCAGCCATTTTAGAGTATATTCCTTATCGTAAAACAGATGGGACAAGAGCGAGAGATGAACCTATGCACGGTTATTTTGCAGGACATGGCTATGCTGTTGTGCGAGTAGATATGCGCGGTTCAGGTGAGTCAGACGGTTTATTAAAAGATGAATATCTAAAGCAAGAGCAGGATGATGCTCTTGAAGTCATTGAATGGATTGCTAACCAAAGCTGGTGTGATGGCAATATCGGGATGATGGGGAAATCGTGGGGCGGATTTAATTCTCTGCAAGTAGCAGCTCGTCGACCAAAGGCGTTAAAGGCGATTATTACAGTAGGCTTTACAGATGATCGCTATAACAATGATATTCACTATAAGGGCGGTTGTTTATTAAACGATAACTTCTGGTGGGGCGCTATTATGTTAGCCTACCAGCTTCGTCCGATTGATCCACATATTGTTGGCGATAGCTGGCGTGATAAATGGATGGAACGATTAGAAAATATGCCTTTGTGGATGGCACAATGGATGGAGCATCAAACAAGAGACGACTATTGGAAACATGGTTCGGTTTGTGAGAATTATAATGACATAGAAATCCCTGTTTTTGCGTTAGATGGCTGGGAAGATTCTTATACAAACACAGTCTTAAGTTTAATGGAAGGGCTTTCTGTTCCTAGAAAAGGCATCATTGGCCCATGGGCACATGTTTATCCACATGATGGCGTGCCAGGTCCAGCAATGGGCTTTCTGCAAGAAGCTGTGAAATGGTGGGATCATTGGTTAAAAGGAATAGACAATGATGTAATGGATGGACCAATGGTGAATGTCTGGGTAGAAGAAAGCATGGAGCCATCCGTTAAGAAACCAATCAGCAAAGGCTATTGGGTTGGATTAGAATCGTGGCCAACTGCGGAAGCGGTACAAACAAAGGGATATCAACTGACACATGGCAAACTAGTAGAAAATCGCGGCGATCAACAAGAGCAAGTTCTCTTAAAAACTCCTCAAAATCATGGTCTTTTATCAGGTGAATGGATGGGAGCTGGCGTATTAGGAGAAAGTCCAGCAGACCAACGATTAGATGATGGAATGGCAATGGTTTTTGAAACGGATAGGCTAGAGAATGCATTAGAGATTGTGGGCTATCCAAAATTTGAAGTGGAATTAATGAGTGACAAACCACATGCAATGCTGTTTGCACAGCTATCAGATGTAGCGCCTAATGGAGCTGTCACACGTGTATCCTATGGCGTGATGAATTTAACACACTTAAATGGGCATGATCGTGTTGACCTGTTAACACCTGGTGAAAAAGTGAAGGCCTTTGTTCAGTTAGATTGCTGTGGACATCAATTTAAAGCAGGGCATCGTTTACGCTTATCCTTAGCGACAACGTTTTGGCCGATGTTTTGGCCAATGCCGGAAGATGCTACATTGACATTGAATCTTGAAACGGCTACCTTATCATTGCCAACCTTCCATGGTCAGCAAGTAGTAGGACCTAATATGAATCCTGAAAGTGCACCGTTAACACCAATCACAACGCTACAAGAAGGAAGAGTCGATCGTTCTATATCCTATGATATTTTAACTGATACATGGACATGTATTACAGATGGGGTTGGAGGCGTATTTGGTGAAGGTATCTATCGCTTTGATGATATTGATGTCACTGTAGAACATAATTTGAAACGAGAATTAACATTAACGAATGCTGATCCACTGTCAGCACAGTATACAATCTATCAAAAGATGAAAATTGGTCGTGAAGGCTGGTGGATTGACGCAGATATAACCGTTACGAAAAAATCTGAACAAGAAAACTTCCAAATTGTTGGGGAAATGGCTATTAAAGAAAATGATAAACAGGTCTTCCATAAGGAATGGGATCAAAAAATTAAACGTCATGGCTTGTAAATAACATATAAGGGGTAAACATATGGAGGCTAAGTTAAAAAAGAATACAGCTACTTTAGTTATTTTAGCTGTTTCAGGTGCATTAATTTACGCATTGCCTTATTTTAGAAACTACTATTATGATGTCTTTCTGGATGCGTTTCATTTAACCAATACACAAATGGGGACACTTGGTAGTGCGTATGGTGTTTGTTGTTTAATTTCCTATATTTTTGGAGGATTTTGTGCAGATCGTTGGAAAACGAAATATTTATTAACCATTTCTTTAGTAGCCACAGGATTATTAGGGTTTACATTATTATTGTATCCACCATATCCTGTCCTTCTATTGATTCATGCTGCTTGGGGAATCACGTCGATTATGACATTCTGGGGAGCATTAGTAAAAGCAGTTCGTTCTTTAGGCTCTGAAAATGAACAAGGAAAAGCTTTTGGATTTTTTGAAGGTGGACGTGGCGTAACCAATATCATTCAATCTGCTGTGATTTTAGGAATCTTTGCTTTTTTTGCGAAACATATGAGTGATAAAATGGCGCTCTCAGCAGTTATTACGGTGTATTCTGTTATTTGTCTTTTGTTGGGCTTCATGATAATGATGCTGTATAAAGATCCTGACCAAGCAACTGTCAGTTCCGAAGACAAGGAAAGCAGTAAATCGTTTGATTGGGCAGTTCTTTGGAAAGTGTTGAAGATGCCAACTACTTGGCTTGCAACGATCCTTATCTTTACGTCCTATGCGATGATTATTAGCTATTATTACATCACACCTTATGCAACAGCCGCATTTGGTGCCTCTACGTTAATTGCTGCAGCTTTGGGCTACTTCTCACAATATTGTCGTCCTATTGGTAGTTTTAGTGCAGGAATCATAGGCGATCGCATTGGTGTGTCGAATATGGTGTTAATCGGCTATATTTTATTAGCGCTTGGTTTAGTAGGACTCATTCTGTTGCCAGGCAAAGCTTCTTTAATCCTTATGCTTTTAGTGTTCATTGGGATTATCTATACATCTATGTATGCTTTGCAAGCTATGCATTTTGCGATTCTAGTAGAAGGCGATTATCCTGTAAAATCAACTGGAACTGTTTCCATGCCACTGATGATAATTGGTTATAGTGGTGAAATCTTTATGCCGATTATTGCAGGCGCTTGTTTAGATTACTGGGGTGGCACAGCGGGCTATAAAGTATTCTTCGGTATTTTATTAGGCTTAGCTATTATTGGATTCATTACAGTAGTCATTTGGCAACGTGTAACGAAAGAAAAGCGGCAAGAAATTGCCTTGCAGCGAAAGCTTGCGAAGGAACAGGCCCTTACTTAATTTAGTTTCAAAAGGTATGTCCAAAATAAAGGGATACCTTCTTATAAGAAAAAAGATGACCTTGGTTTGAACCGAGGTCATCTTTTTTCACGTTCAGAAGCTATCAAGATTTATTTTTGTGAAAATTTATTTTATAAAACTTTTTTGGTCTTCCTCGAAGTTTCTCATGCTTTTTATAGATTAGTTCGGCAATCCCTTTACTTTCTAACTCGTTCAAGATGCGATTAGAGCTTCTGATTGTAATACCTAAATGCTGGGCAATATCTGCAGATGAAAGTTCATTGGTATTTGTTTTTTCAATGACTGCAAGAATTTTTTGAATGAACAGGATAGAGATATCTAATTTTTCGCTTAGTCGTTGCAGTTCAGGTGTATCTTCTATTTTTTGTAAAACAACTTTTTCCTCTGTATCTAGACTAATAAATTGACCATCTTCTGTAATAATCAAGGATGATATGTCTTGTTGCTGTGCCTCATGATTGGCAGTGTGTGCTTTTTTACGCGCATCATCAATATTTTGTGCAACTCCCCAGCCAAGATGAAGACTAAAAGACAAATGCTCGGATAAAGTATCGATTAATGTATCCTGAGCAAAATTATTAGTGATAAAAAGTAATTCTTTTTGTGAGGTAATGATTTCAAAATGAACACTTTGCTTTTGGATTATCATTGTTAGATGATTTTTTTTACAATATTCCAATAAGGCAGTTTGCAAAAGGCTCTGATTCAGTTCCGCATGTGTATTTTCTTCTTTAGGAATTAATGCATCACTTGTCAATTTACCAATCACCATAATACTTTCAGTCAATTGTTTATGACGTACCTCTAGAATAACCTTTTCAAATATCTCCAAAATCGTTTCAGGTGAAGCAGTAATTAGCTCCGCTTTCACACCTTGCTCGGAAAGTTTATCCAATATATTACTAAAAGCTGTAATGGATAATTCCGCTTTCCCTGAATGGTTTAATTCAATATGCCTCTCTAATAACTCCTCATAAAAATTGTCTGTTATATCTAAATGAATCAGATGTGCCTCTTCGTCTTTAGCGTAGAGTTCCTCAAGCTTAATTAAACCTGTATAGCCACTAAAATCAAACGTTACTTTAGAGAAGTCTAGATTAGGATATTTTCTGCTGATATGAAAGAGCTTTTTATAAAAATCTCGTTCATTGGCCATGTAATAATGAGTGGGAATCTGATAATGTACGTTTGCATTTTGTAGGACTAAATGTGCAAGTCCATTCATCACAATGGCATCGAAAAATAAATAGTTTTCTAAATAGAGTGGCTTTATTTCAGATAGCTTCTTATATGTAAAAAAAGTTAACTCGCAACGATCTGTTAATTTTTCTTTAACTGGTAAAACATCTTGTAGCGAATTATGCGCCACAATCACACCAATTCGAATCAAAATGAATTCTCCTCCTAGGTTTTTCTATTAGCTCTAGTATATTGGACAGTCACAGTTGATAGCAATATTGAAGTAAATTTTTTGAATTTTGTTGATTTTTTAAATAACTATCGACTATAATCATTTAAGGACAGTCTTAAATATGTCCAAAAATAAAAGAACATTCACAAAGGGGGACTTTTTTTGGAAAAATCAACTGTAAGTAAACAGAAGTACATAATTCTAGGTATTTTGTTTTTTACATGGATCGTAAATTATTTAGATAAGTTATCTATGAATGTGGCGATTATTCCGATTGCGGAGGAATTTCACTTAAATGAAACACAAGCAGGATTAGTTATTAGTGTTTTTTTCATGAGTTATGCGGTGATGCAATTAGTGGGGGGCTTTCTTTCAGATAAATATGGGGCGAGAAGTATGATTCTCATTTCAGTTGTATTATGGTCCATTTTTACAATCATGACTGGGTTTGCTTGGTCATTCATTTCTCTTATTGCCATCCGCTTATTATTCGGCATTGGAGAAGGAAGTTTTCCTGCAGCGAGTTCGTTAGCCATTGCAGACAATTTTCCGAAAGCAGAGCGCGGTCGGGCAAAGTCAACACTTACTGCCGCTACAACAGTAGGTAGTATGATTTCAGCTATTGTAGCTGCCGCTTTAATCATGTCCATTGGATGGCGGAATTTGTTCTTTATTTTTGGTACACTAGGCTTCTTTTTAACCATTGCGCTTTATTTTTTATTAAAGCCAAATACGCAATATAGGGAAAACACACAGACAGTAAAAGCAAAAGTACCTTTAAAGAAATTACTCAAAATGCCCATGCTGTGGCAGTTAATGCTGATGTATTTTGGCGTAAGTATTGTCAATTGGGGACTCACATCATGGATGCCTACTTATATGGTAAAAGTGAAACATTTGGATATGGTAGCGATGGGGGCAGTATCGATTATTCCTGCGCTAGCAGCTCTTGTAGCTGTAGTGCTTACAGGTTGGTTAATCGATAAACATGCAGTGGGCAAGGAGAAGTATTTAATAATGGGCGGTGCCTTCATTGCAGGAATTAGTTTATTTTTTATGACTAATGCTTCTTCCATTGTCATGGTCGTGCTATTCCAATCATTCACTACTGCAGGATGCCTATTTGCTACAACAACGATTCTCACATTACCACTTAAATATTTTTCTCATGATGTTATTGGGACAGCAACTGGCTTTATGTATTTCGGAGGTCAAATGGCAGGAGCCATTTCTCCATCTGTCATGGGATTTGTGATTACTTTATTTAATGGCTCTTACTCAGCAGCATTTTTGTTCTTAATGGTGATGATTATTATTCCGATCGTGACAGCTATAACGCTACGTACAAAAAATGAAGCATTAACAAATATTTCTGTTCAATAATGAAAACATACAACAATGGAGTGATAAAAGATGATGTCTACTTTTCTAGAGGAAATCTCTAAAACTATTGAAGAAAAACGTGAGCAATTGATAGATATTAGCAATCAAATTTGGAATTTTGCTGAAATTCGCTTTGAGGAATTTCAATCGGTTGAGCTACTATGTAAGGCTTTAGAAAGTGAGGGCTTTCATGTTGAAAAAGGAGTAGCTGAACTTGAAACGGCCTTTATTGGTAGCTATGGGAGCGGAAAGCCCGTCATAGCCTTCCTTGGAGAATATGATGCATTGTCAGGTTTAAGTCAACAAGCAGGTACTGCCACTAAGAAAGCTATTCAAGAAGGTGGAAATGGACATGGTTGTGGGCACAATCTACTTGGGACAGGATCACTTGCGGCAGCAATAGCCTTACGTGAGCATATGAAAAAGCACAATATTCCAGGTACCATCCGTTATTATGGTTGTCCAGCAGAAGAAGGTGGCTCAGGTAAAACATTGATGGTGCGTGCAGGGCTTTTCGATGATGTAGATTTCGCCTTATGCTGGCATCCAGCCGATCGAAACTTAATGATGTGTACAAGCTCCTTAGCTAATATACAAGCATCTTTCAAATTTACAGGACGTTCAGCACATGCTGCTCAAGCGCCTCATTTAGGACGTAGTGCACTAGATGCCGTTGAATTAATGAACGTTGGGGTTAACTATCTTCGAGAGCATATTATTCCTGAAGCACGAGTGCATTATGCTATCACCCATACTGGTGGACTTTCGCCAAACATTGTGCAGGCTGATGCCAGTGTTCTCTATTTAGTACGTGCACCAAAAACAAGTCAAGTAAATGAAATTTATGAGCGTGTCTGTCAAATTGCCGAAGGAGCGGCATTAATGACAGGAACAAAGGTGGAAGTAATCTTTGATAAAGCCTGCTCAAATCTCGTTCCGAATCATACCATGCAACAGGTAATGTTTGAACAGTTTACACAGTTAGGTACCCCGACGTTTAGCGAAGAGGACTACGAATTTGCTTCTACCATTAGGGAGACACTTTCAGAACAAGAGAAACAGGGGGGAGGACTAGCTGCTATTCCAGCTTATAAAGAATTAATGGCGAAAGAAATAGATTCACCATTATCGACCGTTTTATTCCCTTATTATCAGGCATTTACCAATATTACGATGCCGGGTTCAACGGATGTTGGGGATGTAAGCTGGGTTGTTCCTACTGTACAGTGTACAACGACCTGTCATGCACAGGGAACGCAGCTTCATTCTTGGCAGGCCGTTGCTACGGGCACAACGTCCATTGCTCATAAAGGGATGCTCCACGCAGGAAAAGTAATGGCTGCTACCGCTGCTGCCATGCTTGCTCAACCACAATTAATGGAACAAGCTAAGCAAGAGCTAAAAGAGCGTTTAGGGAATGAGGTTTATCAAAATCCAATTCCTAAAGAAATAAAACCTTTACACAGTAAACAATAGGCATCTTAAATCGATAAGTAAACAAAGACAAAGAGGCGTCACGATAATGACGCCTCTGTTTTTGTCTCGAAATTTGTATCATCCAGTAAAAATTCTACACGATTTCTACCATGGTGTTTGGCCTGATATAAAGCTTTATCACATCTTGATAATAAGGAATGAATTGTATCACCCATCACAAAGCATGTCACACCAAAGCTACTTGTTTTGTGACGAACAACTGGAAATGAATGCTGTTCAAGCTGCTGTCTTAGCTTTTCAGACAGCTGCACAACATCCTTTAACCGAGTATACGGACAAATGACTAAAAACTCTTCACCACCCCATCTACCAACGATATCTCCAGCTCGTACATTATTTTTCAATAGCTCTGCTACATTTTGTAATACGATATCGCCTACCTGATGCCCATATTCATCATTAACGGCTTTAAAGTAATCAATATCTAACAGAATAATAGAGAGTGGTGTTCCATTTCTTTTAGCTTGTTCCAATTCTTTTTCTAATACATCATCTAGACGTACACGATTTGGAATTTGTGTCAGACGATCCGTGTTAGCTAATGCTTCCAACTTAAGCTTTGCTAATTCAAGCTCTTGAGTGCGTTCTTGAACTTTCTCTTCAAGTTGCTCATTTAACGTTTCTTGCATGATTTGATGTTCTTTCTTAATAATGTTGATTTTATCTCCTAAAGCTAAAGATAAAAAGATCGATTCAAAAATAGCTCCAATGGCCGGAACCTCCTCAAATATCCGTGGATGGAACGGGATCACACTTAAAAAGGCTAATGCTTGAACGATAATGGAGCCTAGTAAAACCGTCCAACCAATTAAATAAAAACGAGCCATTTTTTGGCCCTTTATTAAAACGAAAATGCCTGACAACCATAAAAAGATAAAGACAACAACAGCAAAGCTAGTTGTAAAATTATTGGTGATGGACACATCAGGAATGATAAAGGAGGCCATTAAAGAGCAGAGTGTGATCCATAAAAGCAATTTTCCTATTTTATGGAACAACGGTAAATATTTTTTTAACTCTAGAAACTGAATGCAAAATAGAAGCATAAATACAAGCAAAAGATTTCCACTGACTGTTAAAGATTTGATAAAGAACACTTGAGGCAACCATGATCCCAATAATTCGATGTCTAATGAATTTAACGTAGCTTGATAGAAAATAAAGCTCAGCATATATAAAACATAGAAGAAATACGCCTTATCTTTTAATGAAAAATATAAAAATAAATTATAAATTAAGAGGGCGGATAAAAAACCATAAAAGATCCCTGTTAAAAATTTATATTCACTAATCTTGTTGGTAAAACTGATCTCACTATAAAGATAGGATGTTAAACTTAATGGTAAAGCCCCGTCTAACTTCATATAAATTTCACGAACAGCAGGATCATTGATTTGAAATAAATTAGATCGTGAGGGTATCGATTGCTCCCCAAGATTGGCGATTCCTCTTTTTTGCACATCGTAGGTGCCATCTGCTTTCACTACATACATATCAATGCGATCTAATTTATCTGTTACCTCTAGCCAATAGGATTCCTCTTTATTTATTAAAATATTATCCATGGATAACCGTAACCAAATGGTATCCTTTGTATGCCAGAAGAATGGATATGGATGATTACTAGCCACAAAAGAATGGTCATGGACACCACTTAATAAATCTTCGATGGAGACCTTTTTGGAAGTGTCTCGAAAAATATCATAATGTTGTCCTAAAATGATAGGATCTAGCAGTTCATCCGTTGGGCTCATTGCGCTGATAGGGGGGATCAGGGCGAACATAAATAGGATAAAAAGAATAAAGAAATTTATTTTTCTGATTATTTTGTTTTCCATGAAAGGGCAATTGCTCCTATTCTACAGTTACTAGATTATATGCAAACAACTGGATAGTCTATTATAAGAAAATTATCACAACAATTATTATAGACCATAACAGCAAGATTGAGGACGAAATAAACGGATAGTTCCTGATAATATGAGGTCTAACAAACAGTATGGAGGCTTTCATTATGTCAAAAATTCTGGAATTCAATGACTTACATTTTTCACAAGAGCTATTATTTATAGGGAATGCCTGGGATGTGTTATCGGCATTAACATTAGAAAAAGCAGGCTTTCAAGCAATTGGCACAACAAGCTGGGGTATAGCTAACTCGCTTGGCTATGCGGACGGTGAACAGATCGATTTTCAACGACATCTAACCATTATTCAATCGATTACAGAGCAAGTGAACATACCCGTGTCGGCAGATATTGAAGCGGGGTATGGTCATGATGAACAGAGTATTATCGACAATGTTTTAAGAACGGCGGATGTTGGTGTAGCAGGGATTAACATTGAAGATTCCCTTAAACAGCAAACAGGCTTAAGAAGCATAACTGAACATGGTCATTTGTTAACAAACATGAGGAAAGAATTAGATAACCATGGCTATAAAGATTTCTTTATTAATGCCCGAACAGATACGTATTTTCAGTTGGAGCAACCATTTGAGGAAACAATAACAAGAGCAAAAGCTTATATTGAGAGTGGAGCAAGTGGTATATTTATCCCTGGCTTAATAGATGTCAATGAAATAAGGGCGATGACTCATACTATAAATGCACCCATTAATCTCCTTTCTTTACCTGGTTTATCGGATGTCAAGTTATTAAAAGAATTAGGGGTAAAGCGTTTTAGTTTTGGCAATGCACTTTCAGATAAAATCATTGCGTATTTAACTCAGCATGCCGCACAATTGTTAAAAGAGCAAGATACTTCTTCTTTATATGTATAATCGATGAAAATGAGGTGATATATTCGTGGACAATGCAATCAATTTATCCTTTGAGGAGAAGTGGGAAAAAATCATCGCTTGTGATCAAACCTATGATGGGCTATTTTATACTGCGGTTAAGACTACTAGAATTTATTGCCGTCCTTCTTGTAAATCCAGAAAACCAAAAAAAATAAACGTTGAATTTTATGAAGATATCCGAGAGGTAGAGGCGGCTGGCTATCGGGCATGTAAACGATGTCAACCTGAAATCGAATATTCACCACATACGCAATTGATTAAAAATGTGACAGCTTTTATCATTAACGAATATAAGCAAAGCGTGACATTGCAGGATATGGCGGAGCATGTAGGCATCAGTCCATTTCATCTTGAACGTCTATTTAAGCAAGAAACTGCTGAAACACCCCGAACGTATTTAGAGAAAATACGAATTGATAAGGCTGCACATCTATTAAAACATACAGACTATACAAATTTAGAAATTTGTTATGAAGCAGGCTTTCAAAGTCCATCTAACTTTTATAAAGTTTTTCGACGGTTGAAAAATTGCTCCCCTACAGAATATCGAAACCTATCATAGGAAGGAACCATGAGATGAAATGGAAGAATGAAGATTGTTGTATAGTCATCGAGCCAGCAAAAGAATTCAATTATACGGAGTGTTTGCAGTTCTTAAAGCGTTCAAATCAAGAAGTTCTTCATCATATGAAAGATGATGTGCTCTATAAATTACTAAAGATTAATGAGCAGCTAATTTTATGTAAAATAACGGAGCAAGCAAATAATATAAAAGTGATATTTCCGATGAATCAGCCGTCTAGCCATGAACACGCAACAATCGTACAATATGTCACAGAGTGGTTTGATTTAACAAAGGATTTGCAGGGCTATTATCAGATGGCTGAAAAAGATCCAATCTTGCAGCCACTTACGAAAAAATATGCAGGATTACGATTAATCGGAATTCCTGATTTATTTGAGGCCTTGGTTTGGGCCATTATCGGACAACAAATTAATTTAACATTCGCCTATACGTTAAAAAAGCGATTTGTCGAGCATTTTGGAGAGCATGTTCACTTTGAAGGACAAAGCTACTGGCTATTTCCAACCCCAGAAAAAATAGCTGCTATTCAGACGGATGATTTGCAAAGACTCCAATTTACACTAAGGAAATCAGAATATATTATTGATATTGCCAAGAGTATAGCAAATGGTCAATTGACAAAAGATTTGTTGCGTCAAAAAAAAGACTACGAAGCCATGAAAAAAAGTTTAATGGACATTCGAGGAATTGGTGCATGGACAGCAGATTATGTGCTTATGAAATGTTTACAACAACCGACTGCATTTCCAATAGCAGATGTTGGTCTGCATAATGCTTTGAAAATCCAACTAGCATTAGAACGAAAACCAACGATTGAAGAAATGAAGAACTATGCGAAACATTGGCAAGGCTGGCAAGCTTATGCCACTTTTTATTTATGGAGGTCACTGTATGAAACGATATAAATTAGATTATCAATCACCCATTGGAATTATTGAAGTAGAGGGAAGTGCTACTGCAATTGATGCCATTAACTTTGCAGAACGAGAGCAGATGATCAATATTCCTCAGCAAGACACACCTCAAGTTTTATTAGAATGTGTTAAGCAATTGCACGAGTATTTTTTAGGTGAACGTCAGGAGTTCTCATTTCCTTATGTATTTCAAGGTACAGATTTTCAACAAGCTGTTTGGCATGCCTTACCGAGTGTAGGCTTTGGTGAAACGGCTTCATATAAGGATATTGCCATTGCTATTAACAATGAAAAAGCTGTAAGGGCTGTCGGTAGTGCAAATGGTAAAAATAATATCAGCATTGTTGTGCCATGTCATCGAATTATCGGCTCCAATGGAACGTTGACAGGTTATGGTGGCGGGATGTGGCGCAAAGAATGGCTGCTTCAGCACGAGCAAACACATAAAAATCCATCCAAGTAATGCCGTTCATCGGCGTATATCCTTACGCCATTTGTACACAGTATAAAAAAGACGTTATTGCAAAAAATAAGACCGTCAAAATGGCGGTTGTAATGACTAGTCTTTGTCATTTTATCGCTTCTTATGACACCTCCCTGCTAAGAAATATAGCTTGGAGTATTGACGATAAAGGAGGTGTACACATGAGCGTGCTTTATAGAATCGCTTTAGTATTAGTCATTATAGGTGCAATCAACTGGGGACTCATTGGATTCTTTAGATTTGATTTAGTGGCTTATTTATTTGGTGGACAAACGGCGGTCTTATCTCGATGGATTTATGCACTCGTTGGGCTTGCTGGGCTGATTACGATACCAATTCTTGTAAAGCGATTTGAAGACGAGGATGATGTGGATACATTCACTCGTATGGATAGAAATCCTAGCTATGGTATGGAGGCTGGGGAAGAAGCAGATTTCTCTGAAGTAAGAGAGACGGAAGAGAAAAAAGAGAACAAGTAGTTACACTGTAAAAACTGGTGACCATGTTAGCTCGTCAGTTTTTTCAATAGCAAGCTTAAATATTCGCGTAGCTACTGACTACGCGAATATTTGTATTTCATGATTAGTCTTGATTACTTGGAAAGGCAAAGGATGAGGTAACGTCATTCCCTTGTTCTATCCATTTTTCTGAGATGGTTTTCGCTTTGGTGAAAAAACGTACTTGGTCAGGTCCAAACATATGCCCTTCACCAAATCTTGATCGTTTCCAGCCACCAAAGTTATGATAGCCTACTGGAATAGGAATCGGTACATTAACACCTACCATACCTACTTCAATTTCAGTGGTAAACTTTCGAGCAGCTGCACCATTGTTCGTAAAGATGGTTACGCCATTTCCTAATTCATGGGCATTAATGAGGGCGATAGCTTCCTCTAGTGTTGCCACGCGCACGACATTCCGTGCAGGCCCAAAAACCTCTTGCTCGTAAATTTCCATCCCAGGCTTTACATGATCGAGTAAAGTAGGACCGAGATAGAAGCCGTTCGATTGTTTGGCAATTTCCGGATTTCGCCCATCACAGACTAGTGTTGCGCCTTCCTCTAGGCTACGATCAATATAGCCAATAATGGCGTCCTTTGATTGCTGAGTGATGACTGGTCCAAAATCAACTTCGGCATCTGTATAGGGACCCACTTTTAATTTGGCAATTTTACCGGCAAGAATACCGACTAATTTATTGGCCGTATCCTCACCAACAGGAATAATGGTTGAAAGTGCCATACAACGCTGAGAGGCAGCTCCATAGGCAGCCCCTAAAAAAGCATTAGCGACATGCTCTAAGTCAGCATCTGGCATCACCACCATATTATTTTTACCGCCACCTAATGCTGTGACACGTTTCCCATGTTGCGAGGCTGTAGCATAAATGGCTTCTGCCACTGGCGTAGAGCCTACAAAGGAAATTGCTTCAATGGCTGGGTGACATAACAGCTCATGAACGGCATCTTTATCGCCATTAATAACCGTCCAAACCCCATCTGGTAAGCCTGCCTCTTTCCACAGCTCTGATAAAAATAAAGCGGAGCAAGGAACTCGCTCTGAAGGCTTCAACATAACACAGTTTCCTACTGCCACCGCCATACTTGTAATCGCTAGCGGTACCATGACAGGGAAATTAAACGGCGAAATAGCTGCTACTACGCCTAATGGTTCTTTCACAGAATAGGCATTGATATGACCACCAACATTCACAGAGTACTCTCCTTTAAGTAAATGTGGGGCATTGATGGCTAAATCAACAGATTCTAAACCCCGTGTAATTTCGCCCTTGGCATCCTCAATCGTTTTGCCACTCTCTGTACAGATCAAATCAATTAGCTCATCGAAATTTTCTGTTATGAGTTGGCGGAATTTAAGGATAATTTCAGCTCGTTTACCAACAGACAAGGCGCGCCAAGCAGGAAAAGCCGCTTGGGCAACAGCGATCGCTTCCTGTACCTCTTGTTTTGTTGCCAAAGGAACACGAGCAATGACAGTGCCAGTGCTTGGATTGTAAACATCTGAAAACTGTCCGCTTTTCCCTAGAACTGTTTGTCCATTGATAAAATGACCTAACTCTTGTATGTCTGTATTCGTTACCATCTAGCTATTCCTCCTACAGTTTAATAGATTGTAAGGCTTGCACAAATTTTTCAACAATGAAATCCTTCTCATCTGAGGAAATAATCAGTGGAGGAGATAAGGTTAACACATTATTGAAGCCTGCAACGGTTACACCATTTTTCCCAATGATTAACCCTTGTTCTTTACATAGTGTCATTACTTTGTTTACAAGCGTGATATCGAGTGGTGTTTTGCTGTTTTTATCTTGAACAAGTTCTATGCCAATTAATAAGCCTTTCCCTCGAATATCCCCAACATGCGGGTGCTCCTTTAATTGCTCCTGTAGGGTAGTAAGTAATGTAGCACCTAGTGCAGCAGAGTGGGCAAATAAATTTTCCTGCTCCATTATTTCAATATTTTTTAATGCGACGGCACATGCTGCTGGCGATCCACCGAACGTGTTGACATGGCGGAAAAAGTCGTATTCCTCTGTTCCTGCAAACGCCTCATAAATTTCACGTCGAACAGCTGTGGCAGACAGTGGCATATAAGCACTGGTTAAGCCTTTTGCCATTGTCACAATATCAGGCTGGATGCCGTAGTTTTGGAATCCAAAAGCTTTGCCTGTCCGTCCAAAACCACAAATGACTTCATCAACAATAAGCAGTGCGCCATGCTTCTCACAAACAGCTTTGACTCCTTGTAGGTAGTTGTCGTGGGGCATAATTACACCACCGCCAGTAATGATAGGCTCCATAATGACAGCTGCTATGGAATCAGACATTTCCCAAGTCATGACATGATCGATTGCTTGGACGGATGGCAATGCACAAGGGTCCTTACTTTGAATATGGTCTTCATTAGCACGATACGAGTCAGGTGGCGTGACATGTAAAAATCCTGGTGCCAGTGGCTCATATTTATACTTTCGTTGGGCTTGTCCAGTTGCAGCTAGAGCACCCATGGAACTACCATGATAGGCACGGTAACGCGAAATAATTTTCGTGCGATTAACGTGACCTTTTTGTTGATGATATTGTCTAGCAATTTTGAAGGCAGCCTCATTTGCCTCAGAGCCACTATTGGAGAAGAAGACGACATAATCATCACCTAATAGCTCACTAATTTTTTCACTTAATTGAATGGCAGGGATATGCCCAACAGATAATGGTGTATACGTATTTTCCAGTAATTGCTCATAGGCAGCTTTAGCAATATCCTCTCGCCCATAGCCAACATTCACACACCATAAACCAGCCATCGCATCTAAATAGCGTTTGCCTTCAATGTCGGTAATCCACGCGCCTTTAGAGGATTGCACAATCATCGTTGCATTTGGATTATATGGCTTCATTGAGTGCCATACAAATTGTTCATCTTTTACTTGCCAATTTTGACTTGTAACATTTGTCACGAAGCTTCACTCCTTCTAAACAGGTAGTTGATTAGCATGCATATGTTTTCGTCAGATGTGGACAACAAAAATGCACAGTCGACCCCATTTGTACTTTATATGTATGCTTCAAGTATTTTAGAAGGAGTATTTAATGAGAAAGAAAATTCAGTTAATTTAAAGGCTTGACATGCTATTGATGCATTAAGACATCCTCTATTAAAAAAGCAATATACAAATTAGTCTTCGTAAAGGGATTGCTTAAGTCCATATCCAATAGCATTTCAATTTTCTTAATTTTATAAAGGACCGTGTTACGATGGATAAATTGACGTTCACTAATCCTGCTTGTACTGCCATTTTCCTCTACAAATATGCGTAAAAAAGGTACATAGTCTGTGCTGTGTAATTCATCATAGCGATAGAGCTGTCCTAAAATATCCTGACTGAAGGACTTCATCAGGGGCTGGTTTTGCACAGCCATCAATATTTTATAGGCACCGATTTCTTTGTATTTATACAAATAACGATTGTTATGAAGCTGTGCTAAATGAATGACAGTTAAGGATTCATCATAGCTTTGGCGAACTTTTTCTAGCTCTTTATGATAGTTGCCTTTACCGATAATAATATCCAAGTAACCATTTTTTAAGATGATTTTTTCATAGATTTCTTCCACGACTTTTGAGAAGGGTATATTTGGTGTATTGATTTGTGCTTTATCAATTAAAAAGATGAGGTGATTTTTATGCTTTAATTTTAAGAAGCGTTGATAGCGATTTTGAAAAGCGAATTGGATCATGACTTCGTAACGGTCAATAGCTGCTTTGGTGCCAATGGTTGTACATGTTATGATCGCTAATTCTCTTCCTTGAGGAAATCCTAGCTGTGCTAGTTGATCTTTCATTGTGTTAGCGTTTTGTTTGTACTGAAATAGTAGATTGAAAAGAATCTTTTCTTCGATAGAAAGCTCTTGATGATGGTTGGCAATAAATTGAAAGGTAGTTTTTAATAGATCGGCAATGCGATAATTCCATGGCATTTGAAAAATAGGGAAATCATGTTGATTGGCAAAAGAGATGACGGCTTCTGGAATATTAGGAATGAATGGTCCTGTATTAATGATAAAGCCAGCTACTTTTTTTGTGTATGCCTGTTTGACAAGCTGTTCCAAGGAATCTTGCTGTGCATCTAAATTAATGCCTGTTGTGACGACCAATTCATTGGGTCTACAAAACATGATTAAATCACTGCTTTCCACAACATTAATACCAGTAACTCTGCGATACGTACCACTATGTCCAGCGACTAATGTGAGCATTGGGAATTGAACTCCCTCTACAATTTTACGAATCGTCCCCATACTTTCCCCCCTTAATTATGAACATAACTTACCATATATGATGTGCAGTTGCACATATTTTTTTAGTGTTATATCCATATCTCACAAATTTTATCTATTTTAGAATGTTTATTAACTACTGTGAAAGAGAGGACTTGCATATGTATAAATGTAATAGTAGACGATTGCAAGAGTTAATTGAACAATTTAGTCAATTTGGGGCCACTGAAAATGGTGGCGTCACACGTTTGTCTCTTTCGAATGAGGATGTTCTAGCAAGAAACTATTTTTGTGAATGTTGCAAAGCGTTAGGAATGGATGTTCAGGTGGACGATATGGGCAATATGTACGCCACTCTTCCTGGTAAGAAGAATGTGCCACCCATTGTCATGGGTTCCCATCTAGATTCAGTTGAAAAAGGTGGAAGATTTGATGGCGTGTTAGGTGTACTAACAGCGATTGAGGCCATTCGAACAATAAAGGAAAATGATATTGAAGTGGACATCCCACTCATGATTGTCAATTTCACGAATGAAGAGGGGGCACGTTTTGATCCAGCCATGATGAGTTCTGGGGTCATCACCTCGAAATTCGACAAAGAAAAAATGCTGCAATCTACAGATAAACATGGCATTCGTTTTCAAGAAGCTTTACAAGCAAGTGGCTATGAGGGAGAGCAAGCCAATCGTCTGAAGGAAGCACTTGCTTATATTGAATTGCATATTGAACAAGGGCCAGTACTAGAGGCAAAACAACTGGAAATTGGTGTGGTAGAGGGTGTACTCGGTATGGTTTGCTACGAAATTACCATTACAGGACAATCAAATCATGCAGGTACAACACCAATGTCAATGCGTAAAGACCCGATGATTGTGGCATCGACCATCATTACAGAGCTACATGAACAATTAGGAAAAATTGATGAACAACTTGTTTTTACCTTTGGTCGTATGAATGTTTCCCCGAATATTCATACCGTCATCCCAAATAAGGTGACATTTACAATTGATTCTCGTCACCAAAAACCAGAGGTCATGCAACAGGTTGAGGATATTCTCAACGCGCTTCCAGAAACAGCAGGTGGATGCCATATTCAGCCTGTCAAGTTGTGGGGCAGGGATACCGTGTATTTTGATAGTGCGATTTGCAATGAAATAGAAAGAGCTTGTCAAAGCTTTGACTATTCAGCGCATCGAATGTTTAGCGGCGCTGGACATGATGCGCAGTATATGGCAAGTATGGTTCCTTCCGCGATGATTTTTGTTCCAAGTATTCAAGGTAAGAGTCATTGTGAGGAAGAGGAAACAGCCTTTGAGGATTGTGCAAAGGGCGCAGATATTTTACTAGAAACGGTGTTAACGCTACAAACGAAGTTTAGTATGGGCGAAACATATACACTGCATTAACTAGCAAGCATTCTCTAATTTTGCGATGAAGGGTGAGAGGCATAATGAAAAAAATCATTAAAGGTGGACGAGTAGCAACGGCTGCTGATGTATTTGAGGCAGATATTTTAATTGATAACGGTAAAATTGTTCAAATTGGCCGAAATTTAACGGATGCTGGCGCTGAAATTATTGATGCTACAGGCAAGTACGTATTACCTGGTGGCATTGATCCCCATACGCATTTAGACATGCCATTCAATAATACGGTGACAGATGATGATTGGAAATCAGGCACCATTGCAGCGGCTTTTGGTGGGACAACGACTATTTTAGATTTTTGTTTAACAGCAGGGGAAGAAAAATTATCGACAGCGGTAGAAAAATGGCATGACAAGGCAAAAGGAAAGTCAGCTATTGACTATGGCTTCCACTTAATGATTGGTGATTTAACACCTGAAACCGAAGCTGAATTACCACAACTATTGGAGCAAGAGGGCATTACTTCTGTCAAGGTCTTCATGGCTTATGCAAAAGAATTCCAAGCGACAGATCGTACACTATTTAAAGCCTTTAAAATCGCCAAGGATCTTGGTGCGATAGTGATGGTCCATTGTGAAAATGGCTCTGTTATTGATGAGCTAGTAGAGGAAGCAAGACGTGCAGGACATAAGGAACCGATCTATCATGCACTAACTCGTCCAGCAGAATTGGAGGGCGAGGCAACAAAGCGTGCCATCGAATTAGCGCATATAGCTGGTGCGAAGCTCTATGTGGTGCATGTGACATGTAAAGAAGCGGTAGATGAAATTATTGCTGCCCGTGAAAAGGGCTATGATGTCTATGGTGAAACTTGTCCACCATATTTAACACTCGATCAATCAGCATTAGCACAGCCAGGCTTTGAAGGAGCCAAATATGTTTGGTCACCTCCACTTCGTCCTAAATATCATCAAGAACATTTATGGCATGCCTTAAAGGCAAAACAGCTACAGACGATTGGCTCAGACCAATGCTCGTTTAGCTTTAAGGGTAAAAAGCAGCTAGGCTTAAATGACTTCTCGAAAATTCCAAATGGCGGGCCATTTATTGAAGACCGCTTCAGTATTTTATATTCAGAGGGCGTGGCTAAAGGTAGAATTTCCATCAATGAATTTGTTGATATGATCTCTACTAGTGCCGCAAAAATATTTGGCTTATTCCCGCAAAAAGGAACAATTGCAATTGGTTCAGATGCGGATATCGTCATTTTTGACCCAGAGGCACAGCGCCAAATTTCGGCTAAAACACATCATATGAATGTGGACTATAACCCATATGAGGGCTGGGAGGTAACAGGTGAGCCTGTTAGTGTACTCGTACGTGGGGAATATGTCATTAAAAATAAAGAATTTGTAGGCGTACTTGGCAGTGGGCGATACATTAAACGTCCATTAAAAACAGTAGCTGCGGAAGCACTTAATATTTAGCTTCCTACAGGGATAGGACCGATTGTTTTGACTGGAGAGCAAAGCAATCGGTCTAGTAATTAGAGTACGGAAAAAATGAACACATGAGGGGGATGTGGAAATGGTTCCGATTCAAGAGAATGCGATGACCATGCAGCTTAGACGTAATTTTGTGGAATTAAAAGGCAAGATGACAAAGAATGAGGCTATTGAGGAAGCCAATCGTTGTCTATATTGCTATGACGCACCATGTATTAAAGCATGTCCAACAAGTATTCAAATCCCAAATTTCATAAAAAAAATTGCATCCGGTAATATGAAGGGTTCAGCTACGACTATATTAGAAGCAAACCCAATTGGTGCAAGCTGTGCAAGAGTTTGTCCAACGGAAGAACTGTGTGAAGGGGCGTGTGTCTTAAATTCTTCAACAAAGCCAATTAAAATTGGTGAGTTACAACGCTATGCAACGGATTGGGCAATGGAAACCAATGCTCAGCTATTTAAACCAGGGTCATATAATGGTCAGAAAGTAGCCATTGTTGGGGCAGGTCCTGCTGGTTTGTCGGCAGCGCGTGAACTCAGTCGCTTAGGCTACCAAGTAACGATCTATGAGGCTGAAGCGAAGGCTGGGGGCTTAGGAAGCTATGGAATTGTAGCGTTCCGATTGCCAAATGATGTCGTAGATTGGGAAGTAGAGCAGATTGAACAGCTTGGTGTGGACATACAAACGAACACAGCTGTAGGTGTGGATATTTCTGCTGCTGAAATTTTGGCGCACTATGACAGTGTTATTTTAGCTGTCGGCATGGGTGCTGTCCCGAATCTGGGCATTGATGGGGAAGATTTAGAAGGGGTACATGATGCCATTGAGTTTATTCGAAAAACAAAAATGGGACCGCTTACAAATGATATTGTAGGGAAACGAGTAGCTGTAATCGGTGCTGGAAATACGGCTATTGACGGTGCTACAAGTGCGGTACGCTTAGGAGCAGACAATGTACAAATTCTTTATCGCAGAACACAAAAAGAAATGACGGCATACAAATTTGAGTATGAATTTGCCAAGCAGGATGGCGTGGAATTTAAATGGCTAACGGCACCAAAGAAAATTATCGGCAATGAAGCAGGAAAGGTGACAGGAATTGAATGTGTGAAAATGAAGCTTGGTGAAGCGGGTCCTGATGGTCGACAACGCCCAGAAGAAGTAAAGGGCTCCAATTTTATCATTGAAGTGGATGCTGTTATTAAAGCCATCGGGCAAACTCGTTTCGTATCGTTAATTGAAGCCTTTGGTTTAGCTCATACGAATGGTGTCGTCGATATTGATGAGACAACAATGCAAACGTCCAATGACAAGGTATTTGCATGTGGAGATGTTGTCTTTGGCAATGGACAGGGCGAAGCGATGGTAGTGACCGCTGTACAACAAGGCAAAGATGCAGCATACAAGATTCATGAACGTTTAAGAAAACCAAGTGAGATTGCATAAAGTGAACCTTCAATTAGTGGAGGCTCTTCATCCTCCACTGATTGTTAGTTTCACCAATCGGGTTTTTACAGGCTGTTAATATCCCATCTGAATGATTTTATATTATCTTACATTTTGAAGTGTTGGTCTTACAGCCTGTTAATACGGGATAAAGTGAACCTTCAATCAGTGGAGGCTTTTCATCCTCTACTGATTGTTAGTTTCACCAATCGGGTTTTTACAGGCTGTTAATACCCCATCTGAATGATTTTATATTATCTTACATTTTGAAGTGTTGGTCTTACAGCCTGTACCTGACGCTATGCTTTCAGTACACAAAAGATTGTTAGTAAGGGATAGAGGGGGAACTTACATGGCAGACTTACGCATTAATTTAGCGGGCATCAAATCGCCGAATCCATTTTGGCTAGCATCTGCTCCACCAACGAATTCAGGCTATCAAGTACAGCGTGCATTTGAAGCAGGCTGGGGTGGCGCAGTATGGAAAACGTTAGGGGAACCGATTTTAAATGTGTCTTCCCGTTTTGCAGCTGTTAGCTATAATGGTCAACGTGTGGCGGGCTTTAATAATATTGAATTAATTACGGACCGACCACTAGAAGTCAATTTACAAGAAATTTATGAGACGAAAAAGAAATTTCCTAATCACGCAATTATTGCCTCGTTAATGGTGGAACCAAAACAAGAAAAATGGCATGAAATTGTGAAACGTGTAGAAGATGTGGGGGTTGATGGTCTTGAGCTTAACTTTGGTTGTCCACATGGGATGGCAGAACGAGGCATGGGTTCTGCCTCTGGTCAAGTCCCTGAATTGGTGGAAAAGCAAACGTACTGGGTAAAGGAAGCGGCGCGTACACCTGTCATTGTTAAACTGACGCCAAACATTACGGATATTACCGTGACGGCAGAAGCGGCAACACGAGGTGGAGCAGATGCGGTAAGTATGATCAATACGATTAACAGTTTAGCGGGTGTTGATTTAGATTCTTGGAATACAGTACCACATGTGGCAGGCAAAGGAGCTCATGGAGGCTATTGTGGCCCAGCAGTTAAACCAATTGCACTGAATATGGTCGCGGAGTGTGCCCGTAATCCATTAGTCAATGTACCGATTTCGGGCATTGGGGGCATCTCCAATTGGCAAGATGCTGCGGAATTTATTTTAATGGGTGCAACAGGTGTACAGGTATGTACAGCAGCGATGCATCATGGCTTTAGTATTGTGGAGGATATGATTGATGGGCTCAATAACTACTTAGATGATAAAGGCCTAGCTTCAGTCATGGATTTAGTCGGTCGTTCTGTGCAAAGGTATTCAAACTGGGGCGATTTAGATTTAAATTATAAAATTGTCGCAGAAATTAATAATGATGTTTGTATTAATTGTAATAAATGCCATATCGCTTGTGAGGATACATCCCATCAATGTATTGACCTTTATACGGAGGATGGTCGCCCAATGTTAAAGGTTCGTGAGGAAGACTGTGTAGGCTGTAATTTATGCTCGATTGTTTGCCCTGTCGATGGGGCCATTTCAATGGTAGAACGTACATCCACAATTCCGCCAATGACATGGAATGAACGCCAATCACTTCTTAGCAGTCTATCAAAATAAAGGACCGTTGTTCAATTTTGAATAAAGATTAAAATCGAAATTCCACCTTCCTTCAGCATTTTTAGTGAGGGAAGGCACTTCAAGTAGGTTGTCACGGAAATTAGAAAAAAAGGAGAGAAACATTATGGAACGTGAAGGGAATTATTTAAAATCCCCAGATTTACTTCCAGTGACACATCAACAAAGAAATATTGGAACATTTGGTTTTGCAGTGATTTGGATAGGAATGGCGATTGTATTAGCGGCTTTTGCCATTGGTGGTTCAGCCATCATGAACTTATCCTTACCAATGGTCATAGTAGCAACATTGGTAGGTTCTTGTTTAATCGGTGTTTTTATGACGTTAATTGGTGATATCGGGATAGAGCATGGGCTATCTTTCCCGGTTTACATGCGAGCACCATTTGGCACATTTGGTACGCATATACCTTCCCTTGTACGCGGCGTTACAGCTGCCTGTTGGTTTGGTCTGAATACGTATTTTGGTGCATTAGCGATAAACGGTATTTTAAATTTATTGTTTGGCTTTGATAATTGGTTTATTTGTTTCCTTGTGTTTGCAGCACTTCAACTCTTTAATACTTCACTGGGCATTAAATCCATTGAGCGCTTTGCTGATTTAGCAGCCCCTGTCATTATTTTAATTTCTTGTTGGATGTATTACACATTGGCAGATAATGCAACATCTCAGGGAAAAAATATTTGGACGTGGGTGGAAACCCCAACAACAGGCTTTGCTGCTTTTACAGCCTTTATGGTAGTGGTCATGGCAAATATGGGCTTTTGGTCAACACTAGCAGCTGATATGCCGTCCTTGTCTCGATTCTTTAAAGCACCTAAATATGAGCGTAATTGGTTCAAGCGCAATAAAACACAGCTTGTGGGCTCATTAATTGTCATGCCCATTACGAATACGTTCATTGTTACAATTGGAGCAGTTTGTTATATGGCTGTGGCATCGGCTGATCCAATCAATGCCTTACAGCAAAGTGCAAGTGGCTTTATTCTAGGAATTTTATTGTTGATGATTGTGTTAGCACAATGGTCGACAAATACCTCTGCTAATGTCGTGCCAGCAGCTACTATTTTCTCTAATATTGGAGGACCAAAAGTTCCATTCTGGGTAGGGGTTGTCATTGCAGGAATTATCGGTATTCTTGCTCAGCCTTGGAGCCTATT
Source organism: Lysinibacillus sp. PWR01 (assembly GCF_043359455.1). Taxonomy (NCBI): domain Bacteria; kingdom Bacillati; phylum Bacillota; class Bacilli; order Caryophanales; family Bacillaceae; genus Lysinibacillus; species Lysinibacillus sp. PWR01. Next base: position 25,438 of record NZ_JBHERJ010000042.1, read on the forward strand.
TGATGTGATGGTCAATGTCCTATTAATCATTGGTGGTATTTTAACAGCGATTGTAGGAATTTTATTTGCTGATTATTACCTCATTCGTAAGCGGCGAGTACATGTAAAAGAGCTTTATGAATTAGACGGGCAATTTAAATATTATAAGGGCTTTAATATGGCAGGGTTAATCGCCTGGGTAATCGGCGGAGTAGTTGCGAATATATTTTCAACTTATTCCTCTTTAGTAGGGTTCGCTGTAGGAGCGATTGTATATTATATATTAGCGAAGTATTGGTGGTTTAAAAAGTATCCACAAGCTGAGCTAGATGATCCAAGTGATGCCAAATATTTAGGCATTACGGTTGGACATAATTTAGATGAACTATTTGGGCAACCAGCAGCTCCAACGGCGGCTCCAGATGAAGATGAACTGGTGGAGCAACAAGATCCTCTGTTCGAAATGAAGGGTGCCGAGTAAGAGAGACAACATCAAGACATTTTCAAAAGAAGGTGAGGTGATGGCATGTCTGAATTCCAACAAAGCACAGAGGAAATCCAAAAAGTAGATCATTATTTAGATAGTGGCTTTAAAATCAAATATGTCTACGAAAATTTAAGTGGAATGTTTGTTGAATTTGCTCGTCAGGAAGAAGTGACATTGCTACAAATTCTAACAGCAGATGCACGTAAATACTTCTCTGCCAAATTACAAGAACAAACATTACTACAATAAAGACGTAAACTCTATTCCTTTCGTTAAAATGGGAATAGAGTTTTTTTATTTTCCTTGTATTAAAGGGAGGGATTGGATGAAAAAGATCATGTCTATAGCAGAAAAAGACTTTTTGGCAAGGCGAGGGGTTGATTTCCGTTCCGCCGGCGTCCTTTCCAGGGGGCGTCTGATGAGCCGCTAATTCCCCAAGGAGTGACGCTGGCTCCACTCCAATCAACCATCCTGCAAAATGTCTTTTCCTTATCTTTCATACTAGCGGTAGCAATCAAATAGCCCAATATCTGAATTATAGAGGGGATAAGCTCTTATTTTCAATGTGGAGAAGTGATGAATGACAACACCCCTCCATAAAATGAGCAGGGAACACCTTTGCAAAAAAAGTTAGTGGAATAGCTTGGTGCTTGCACACAGGACATCTTTTCTTTAGTGATTATTCATCACACTATGCTTTTGTCCATATACCGCATAAATAATCACACCAATGATAAACCAAATGCCACAGGCAATCCATGTGTGGACAGATAGCTGTGAAATCAAAAATAGGCACATGAAGAATGACAAAATCGGCAATATCGGGAAAAATGGTACTTTAAAGCCACCGGCCGGAATATTTTTATTTTTACGCAAATAAACAACACCGATTGAAACGATGGTAAATGCCACTAATGTCCCCATATTCACTAATTCGGCAAGCTTTGAAAGAGGCACAAAGCCAGCACAGAAGGCAACTAATAGAGCAAATATCCATGTATTTTTTACGGGCGTTTTAAACTTAGGGCTCAGTTCAGCCATACTTTTTGGAAGTAGACCATCACGTCCTAATGCATAGAGTAAACGTGTTCCTCCATAAGACATAACTAAAATAACAGTCATCATTCCTACTACTGCACCAAGAGAGATAATCCCCGCAATCCAATCTTGATGGACAAGCTGCATCACATAGCTAACAGGATCACTAACATTTAATTCTTGATAGGGAACGATACCTGTTAACACGAGTGATACAGCAACATAAAGTACCGTACAAATAAGTAATGAACCGATAATACCAATCGGCATATTACGCTGTGGATTTTTTACCTCCTCCGCAGCTGATGACACAGCATCAAATCCTAGATAAGCAAAAAATACGAGTGCCGCACCGCTAAAGACACCGCTAATACCAAATGGCAGGAAGGGCTCCCAATTGATAGGCTTTACGTAAAATACGCCTACCCCAATAAATAATAGAATCACAGCAATCTTTATAAAAACCATCACAGAATTAAATCTTGTGGACTCCTTAATACCTAACGTTAATAAAAAAGCTGTCACAATAATAATCAAAATCGCTGGTAAGTTGATATATGTTCCTGCTGCAGGGTTAAATGCCCCTGATATAGCTGGTGGTAGAACAATATGAAAGCCAGCAAGCAATGCGTTTAAATAAGATGACCAACCTGTAGCAACAGCGGCAACAGCGAGACCATATTCCAAGAGCAACGCCCATCCTACTAGCCAGGCGATGAGCTCACCAAAAACAATATAACCATACGTATAGGCACTCCCTGTGACGGGCACGCTAGAGGCGAATTCAGAATAGCACATCCCCGCGAAAGCACATACGATTGCTGCGATAATAAAGGAAAAAACGATCCCTGGTCCTGCATGGGTTGCCGCAACAGTACCTGGCAAGATGAAAATACCTGTGCCCACAATAGCACCGATGCCTAATAGGATAAGATCGAAAGCTCCTAATGTTTTCTTTAGTTGAATAGTCCCTTTATTTTGCAATAAATCCTCTATTTTCTTTCTTCTAAATACTGTTTTACGCACAAAAATTCCTCATTTTCTTAAAAATATATAAAGATATTATACTTTTTTGATAATTAGGTCAATTACTTTTGTGAAATAAAGTTGAATTTAGTGAATTTTAAGAATTTTTTGAAACGAAAGAGTGGTATTTGTTGAAACTATCAAATTATCATTATTTTTTGTTTTTCCTAAAAATACATTTGTCTTTTTTAGAATAATTGTTTATGATTTTTAAAGGATGTTCAACCTAGAAATTACATCAGGAAAAGAGGCGTTATGGAGTGGCCAATAAGGAATTACAACGAGGATTAGAAGCACGTCATATTCAAATGATTGCACTTGGCGGTACGATTGGTGTAGGGCTATTTATGGGCTCAGCAAGTGCTATTCAATGGACGGGACCTTCTGTACTCCTTGCCTATGGGATAGCAGGTATTTTTATTTTTTTCATTATGAGGGCAATGGGTGAGATGCTTTATTCAGAGCCAAGTACAGGCTCTTTTGCCACGTTTGGCTATAAATATATTCACCCTTTAGCGGGTTATTTAACAGCGTGGAGTAACTGGTTCCAATGGGTTATTGTTGGGATGTCTGAAATTATAGCAGTGGGAACGTATATGCAGTATTGGTATCCAGAATTACCAGCGTGGATACCTGGTCTTATTGCGATGGTGATTTTAGGTGTGGCAAACTTCATCTCTGTCAAATCATTTGGTGAATTTGAATTTTGGTTTGCGATGATTAAAATCGTGACGATTATTTTAATGATTATTGCAGGAATTGGATTGATCTTCTTTGGCTTTGGCAACGATGGTATAGCAATTGGCTTATCTAATCTGTGGAGTCACGGTGGCTTCTTTACGGGTGGCTGGACAGGCTTCTTCTTTGCCCTATCCTTAGTCGTTGCTGCTTATCAAGGGGTAGAGCTCATTGGGATTACAGCAGGGGAAGCAAAAAATCCTCAACAAACGATTACCAATGCCATCCAAAGCATTATTTGGCGTATTTTAATTTTCTATATCGGTGCAATCTTTGTCATTGTTACGGTGTATCCATGGGATGAGCTAGGGACAATTGGTAGTCCTTTCGTGGCGACATTTGCGAAGGTAGGTATTACAGCGGCCGCAGGTATTATTAATTTTGTTGTCATCACAGCAGCAATGTCAGGCTGTAACAGTGGGATTTATAGTGCTGGACGTATGTTATATACACTTGCTATGAATGGACAAGCACCAAAATTTTTCGCCAAGCTTTCTAGTAATGGCGTACCGTTATTTGGAACAGCGGGCGTGTTAGTTGGGTTAGTCATTGGTGTTATCCTAAGCTATATTGCCCCTAAAAATTTATTTGTTTATGTGTATAGTGCAAGTGTTTTACCAGGGATGATTCCATGGTTTATCATTTTAATTAGTCAAATTCGTTTTAGAAAAGAAAAGGGAGCGCAACTGGCGAAGCATCCTTTCAAAATGCCTTTTGCACCCATTACAAACTATGTAACGATTATCTTTTTAATCATGGTGCTAGTTGGCATGTCGTTCAATGATGATACACGCATATCATTAATTGTTGGCATTATTTTCTTAGCTCTCGTAACAATGAGCTACTACGTATTTGGTATTGGTAAAAACCGATACAGCAAAGATTCTATAGAATAGCATAAAAGGATGTATCTCTAACTGGGATGCATCCTTTTTGTATGGCTATTTTTGCTAGCACAATTTTTACATAAATAAACGAAAAAAAGCCAAACTACTAAAAAATGAATGATATGGACTGGTATTCATCGGAATGAAAGGGGTGGAGCGAAAATGAACGAGATACCCGAACAAATTGTCGCTAAATTAAAGCAGGAAATTAACGAAGTCGATGATGTGAAACTGAAAATGATCGCTACAGAAGAAGGAGATGTGACGGTCATTTATTTCTCCTCACTCATCGAAAAAATGACATTACAAACCATGGTGACGATTCCACTGGCCAATAATTTGAAACAAATTCATCAAATGGCTCAATATGTGGACCCAAAGGATGTACAGGGTGTCGTTAAAAAATTGAATGCTGGGCAAACCCTTCTTTTCTTTCACGAAACCAATGCACTTTTAAGCATCGATACATATAGTGCACCTACAAGGGCTATTACGGATACGGAAACAGAGTCAACTGTAATTGGTCCACAGGATGCATTTACTGAATCACTAGAAACGAATATTTCGTTAGTGAGAAGACGTATTCAAAGCTCCATGCTAAAAAATGAAAACCGAATTGTTGGGTCCGAAGCTAATATTAAAATATCGATTATGTATATGGATAATATAGTGAGTCATGAAAATTTAGATGATCTAAGAAACCGTATCGACCAGGTAGAATATCCGTTATTTACAGATATATCCGTGTTGAAGCAATTAATTGAGGATAATCCATTATCGCCGTTTCCTCAATATTATATGACAGTCCGTCCAGATAGTATTTGCCGTTATCTTCTGGATGGTAGAATTGTCGTTTTTATGGATAATAGTCAATTAGCGATTGTCTGTCCCACTTCTTTTTTTGAAATGTTCGTGTCGATTGAAGATTATTACAACCGTTGGACAACGGCATCTTTATTAAGGATGCTGCGCTTTTTTGGTTTTTTCTTAACGATCATAATTACACCTATGTATATATCAGCCTTAACCTTCCATCCAGAAATTTTGCCCTATGAATTATTATTAAATCTTCAGGAATCCAGAAGTAAAGTGCCATTTCCACCGCTGATTGAAGTGTTATTTATCGAGCTTATTATTGAAGTCTTGCGAGAAGCGGGCTCCCGAATGCCTGCCAAAGTCGGACAAACAATTGGTATCGTAGGAGGTATTGTGATTGGGACGGCCGCTGTAGAAGCTGGTTTACTCAGTAATATACTCATTGTATTAGTCGCAACCTCAGCTCTACTTTCCTTCTTACCGCCGATTTTTTTAATGAGTAATACTAGCCGATTTATCCGTTATATTTTTATTTTATCGGCAGGATTATTTGGCTTGTTTGGACAGATGCTCGCATTTGCATGGTTAATTCACCATTTATTAAGTCTAAAATCTTTAGGCACACATTATATGACACCTGCCATTCCAAGAAAGCCAACCGATTTATTAGATAGTGTCATCAGATTTCCAACTAAATATTTAAAGAACAAATCAGGGATTTCCAAGGCACAGAAAAAATAGAACCAGAATGAGGTGGTCAACTTTGAATACAACAAATGGAAAGGTGTTAAATCGCTATCATGTCATTTTCTTAGCACAAAGTATTATGATTGGTACCGGTATCCTTTCACTACCTCAAAAACTAAGTTCTATGGGCTATACACAAACATTTATGCCGCTTCTCTTTGGCGTGATTGCCAGCCTGACGCTATTTGCCATGGTATGGCTTTGCTCTCAATTTCCCAATGATGATTTATTTCGGATGAATGAAATACTATTGGGAAAATGGCTCGGAAAGTTTATAAATATACTCATCATTATTCAATTTATTGTCTTTAGTGCAGGAATTATTAGTAATTATATGCACTTAATTCAAAGCACAGCTTTACAGGAACAAACAATTACCTTGCCTGTACTTTGCTTTTTACTGTTGCTTATTTACATCGTAAGTGGAGGCATAAAATCAATTGCACGATTTTGTATGATGACATTTTTTATCACGATTGGCGTCATCTATTTTACACGCTGGGCGATTGAAAAAGGTGATCCTAGTCATTTTTTGCCTCTATTTAATTTCACGCCGAATGAATTTTATGAAGCGTTAAAGCAAGGTTATTTTTCTATACTTGGTTACGAATTGATCTTATTTTATTTTCCTTATATCATCGATCAAAAAAAGGCCTTCCGTCATTCCTTAATAGGCATTTGGATTAGTATTTTTTTATGCTTTATTACAACAGCTATTAGCGTCATGTATTATTCAGAGTGGCAATTGAAAAATGTAGAGTTTTCAGTATTAAACTTGTTTAAAGCTGGAGAATTTACCTTTATTGAGCGAATCGATATCATTGGCATTACACTTTGGGTTCTTCTTATACTATCCTCGGTCACAGCCTATGTTTGGTGTGCAAAAAGGGGTGTGGATACCTTACTTAAAAAGAAAAAACAAAATTATCAGCTATATATCATCGCCTTCATCATTTTTATTATTATAAAAATGCCTTTTTCGCGTGAATTTCAAGAAAAATTATTTATGGCAAGTAACTATATGGGCTATTTGCTGGTGATTTGGCCCGTGTTTTTAATTCTGATATATATAATTCGAAAAAAGCAGGTGCAGGTATGAAACATAAACAGCTATGCATCATTTCTTTTTTGATTTTAGTTTTACTGGTAGGTTGTTCTAAAAAAGAAATAAAAGTTCCTCTAGAGGATGTTGGGATGGTAGATTCGATGGCCTTTGATTATATCGATGAAAACCAGATGAGACTCACAGTAGCAATTCCTCAATATTCTCCAGACGCAGAAAAAGACACACAAACGTTTTCTATTACAACAGACTTAGTGTCAAGCGGCATCGTGGAAATCGAAAAGCAATCCGATAAGAAAATAGTCTTCAATCAATTGCGAGTTGTCTTAGTAAACGAAGATTTTGCACGGAAAGGGAATGTTCGAAAAATCATTCAGCACTTATATCGTAATGCAGAAGTAGGTAATAAAGTATTGATAGCCGTGGTGAAGGATAATGCGGAAGCGATTTTAAAAGGGGATTATCCTGATAAGCCAAGTATTAATTTCTATTTGAATAATCTATTAGAGCCTAGTATTAATACTGCTTTTAATCCAAATACTAATATTCATGATTTTATGTATTCGATTACCAATCCAGTAATTGATACAGTCTTACCTTATGTTGAAAAACGAGGGGAAAAATTAGAGATAAAAGGCGTTGCCATATTTAAAGGGAATCATATGCATGAATTAATTAAACCTGAGGAAGCACTTGTTATCCAAGCATTAAGTGGACGGAAGAACCTTGCGCCTCTGCATCTGGATTTAAACGCGGGACACGGAGAAGAAAAGGTAATGATCGATTTAATCGAGAGCAGTGTGAAAAAAGAGAGTAATAAAAATATGGAATCACCCAAATTAACGATTTTCTTAAAAATTAAGGGTACATTAAGCGAATATAAGGGAGAAAGAGAGTATCAATTATTCACGGTTGAAAGTATTAGTGATTTAGAAAAAGATGTGAATAAACAGCTTGAACAGGATATTGGTGGTTTTTTAGAGCGATTAAATAAAACAGAGGTAGACCCCGCTGGCTTAAGTGAGGAATTCAGAATGTACCATCATGGAAAATGGACGACGAAAAAAACAAGAGAGCTCATTGGGAAATTAGACGTAAACGTCCGTGTAGAAACGTCCATTATTAGTACAGGTACATTAAAATAATAGCACAGGCCAACTCGTCAAGAATTGGCCTGTTTTGTTAATGTGCTTTTCGCATAATAAAGCTTAAATGTCTCCCTGCTTGTTTGTCTTGACGGTAAGAAAAGCCATCTGGGCTAAGGAATGTACAGGTTTCATCAATTTGAATTTGTTCAGGAGGAATACCCGCAAGCTCACATTGTTTTTTGACCGTTTGTTGATTATCAATATGATATTTTTTCGTTTCTGCATTGTAATACATAAATTCTTCGGCATAGCCGAGGCTGTGAAACTTTTCATAAACATCCGCATCTACCTCAAATTTTTGCTGACTCAGCGCCATACCAATTTGAACATGAAAATCCTCTGGTCGACATTGTTCTTCCTTCATCAGATGCTGAAACAGTTTGGGTGTTATTTCTTTAACGGTTCCTTGCCATCCTGAATGAATAACACCGACGAGTCCATTCACAGCATTATAAAAAATAACTGGAACGCAATCTGCCGTAAAGCTACATAATAGTAAGTTAGGCTCTACTGTATAAAGCGCATCGGTATTCTTCACCGCTGTATCCATTTGCGCTGCCCCACGTCCTTGATCGGCTAATGTGACTTTATGGAAGTTTGCACTGTGTGTTTGCTCTGTACAAATAAAATTTTGTAAGTCACAGTTCAAAGTCGCGGCTAAATGCTGACGATTGTCAATTATAGCTTGAACATCTTGGCAACTATGCAAAGCCATATTATTGTGCTCTACTTCCATCTCATCTTTTAAGGTAGTCCCAGCAATCAATTGCTCATTATCTACATACATTTTTATTTTCATTTAATCACCTCGTTTTACTATATAGGATTGCTTATGGAATGTATAGGTTGCCGTAGCTACTCTTTTACCCGTCTATCAAACTTTTAGACATATCGAATCGATTTCCTCACATATAGTAGAAGGAATGCTAGAGAGGGGGAGAGAGTGAATGTTGAGTGAACAAGACATATTATTAATTTGCCAAGTAGGCATGGGACTTTTTTGGATATTTACATATATACTTATTATTTATAAAGGATGGCAAGATAAAACCTATGGTATGCCTATGGCAGCTATTTGTGCCAATATTTCATGGGAATTTATTTTTGCCTTTTTCTACCCACAAAATGACCTCCAACGCTATATTACGCTGATTTGGTTCGTATTGGATGTCTTTATTTTAATGCAATTTTTACGCTATGCTCCAAATGAATATCGAAAGCTGCTATCAAAAAAGCTATTGTATTTCTCCTTTTTGATCTCGTTAATTTTCAGCATGCTGATCATTTTAGGCATAGTCTATGAGTTTCAAGATTTCGAAGGAAAGTACGTAGCATTCTTCCAAAATCTTATGATGTCAGGGTTATTTATTGCTTTATTATTGAAAAGAGGGAGTTTAGCTGGCCAATCAATGGGGATTGCAGTGTGTAAGATGGTGGGTACATTATTTGCTGCAGTTGGCTTTTATCTCTACTTCCGCACGCCATTGATTACCATTATTTCTGTAGCAACACTCTTTTATGATTGGCTCTATATTCTTTTAATTTATCGATTGCAGCGTAAGCAATTAGCAAAATAGGATATATTGTGCAAATTTTGAACACCAAATCTATTGGTAATGTATGCCAATTACAAATAGATTGCAACTTGATGACAAGCCGAATGACAAAGAATAGCGTGATAAAGGGCTTCGACCATTCATATTGCGTGCTTGTCATACAAATGTAAAAATCCTTCCAAATATTTTGTGATGATTATGGCTCTGAAACTATTTACGATAATGGTAGAGCAAATAGGAAGGATGATTAACATGTTTAAAAAAATAAAAAAAGCAGCACTCGCTTCAGTAATAGCAACTTCATTATTAGTACCCGTTGCGGCAATGGCAGCCGAATCTTATACAGTGGCATCTGGAGACACGCTATGGAAAATAGCATTAAAAACAGAAACGGGTGTACAAGAATTAATTGATGCCAACCCACAACTTGCCAATCCAAATCAAATTTCCCCAGGGCAAAAAATTAACATCCCTGTAAAAGAACAGGAAACGGTTGAACAAGAGGTTGTTAAACTTGTCAATGCAGAACGCGTAAAAGCAGGTCTTTCAGCATTACAAGAAGATTGGGAGCTAGCTAGAGTAGCTAAATATAAGTCGCAAGATATGCACGATAAAAATTACTTTGACCACACAAGTCCAACGTATGGTACACCTTTTACAATGATGAAAAACTTCGGTATTACGTATAAATCTGCTGGTGAAAATATTGCAAAGGGTCAACGCTCCGCACAGGAAGTTGTAACGGCCTGGATGAACAGTGAAGGACACCGTGCCAACATCCTCAATAAAAGCTATACACATATTGGTGTAGGGTATGTACAGGACGGTAACTACTGGACACAAATGTTTATTCAAAAATAAAGAATCGCATTATTTTGTACTGAAGCTTTCTTACAAGAGTTGAAAATGATAGAGCATCTACTGGCTAATTAGATAGCTAGTTGATGCTCTTTTTTAAGTAAACGCTGCGGGTATTGGGTGTAGCTTCGCGGGTATTGGGTGTAGCTTCGCGAGTATCGGGTGAAGCTTCGCGAGTATCGGGTGTAGCTTCGCGAGTATCGGGTGTAGCTTCGCGAGTATCGGGTGAAGCTTCGCGAGTATCGGGTGTAGCTTCGCGAGTATCGGGTGTAGCTTCGCGAGTATCGGGTGAAGCTTCGCGGGTATTGGGTGAAGCTTCGCGGGTATTGGGTGTAGCATCGCGAGTATTGGTTGTAGCATCGCGGGTATCGGGTGAAGCTTCGCGGGTATCGGGTGAAGCTTCGCGGGTATTGGGTGTAGCACCGCGGGTATTGGGTGAAGCTTCGCGGGTATTAGGTGTAGCTTCGCGGGTATTTAGTGTAGCTTCGCGAGTATCGGGTGTAGCACCGCGGGTATTTGCAGCAGCTTCGTGAGTATTCCCCTTGCTTTACAAGTACAAACCTTGCTTAAAGACGATAACGATTTTAAATGTTAATAGTTCAGTCATTAACATTCGTCAGTATTGTCATGTTTTTTTGCCAGGTACAATGAAATGGAGCGTGCTGATTGTTCCGCCAATTGATTTTACTGTGAGAGCCATCTATGGCAATGTTCAAGTAAAGAGTGGATTGGGCTTAAAGCCACAACAGGGAGCAGTAGATTTCGTAGATGTGAAAACTTCGGATTGGTATAGTGACGCAGTTAGAACGGCACAGCAATACCAATTAATTACTTGATTTGAAGATGATTGCTTCCAACCGATGGAGCTGCTGACACGCGAACAGGCGAAGGCGATTATTTCCAAGGCGATGACGTTAACAGGACTGAAGGAACAGTTACCAATTCAAAATACCAATGTAACACTTCTACAATTTACGGATGATAGAAGTGTAGCTAGATGGACACGAGATGATGTAGCAGCATGTATCATAGCAAGTATTGTCACGGGCCAAGGTCATGCGACTATTGCAGCGAAGGCAAACGTGACACGTGCAGAAGTGATTACCATGCTCCAGCAATTATTAAAGAAATCTGATTTAATTGCCTAAGGTTAATTTCATGAACGGCAAAAGGCATCGATGTGATAAACTCGATGCCTTTTGTCTAAAGTTTAAGCGTAGAACTACTGCTGATTTTTAAGTGCAATGGCTTTAGCACGGGAGTTCACGCCTAGCTTACTATAAATCGTGGATAAATAAACACGAATAGTACCTTCTGATAAATGCAGCTCATTAGCTATTTCACGATTGGTAATACCCTCTGCTAATAAATCATACATTTCCTGTTCCCGTTGTGTCAGTATTGCCAGTGGCGTTGTGTTGACAATGGCGCCTTCCCGTAGATAGCTAAAGTATTTAGTGGGAATGGTATCCCATTTTTGATCAAGTTGTTCCAAATAACTATCTATCAATGGTAATAAGTCTTTTTCATCTAAAAATGTTCGAACATAATAGAATTTAACTGCAAGCTCGAACGCTTCGTGTAATATGTCTAAGGCAATGGCTTGGTTACCTAGCTTGTGATGACAAATAGCTTCAAGCACAGTTGCTTCAATTATTGTAGCAATTTGTCCTTCCTGCTGTGCTTTTGTTTTCACCTGAATGACCGTTGTAAGGGCGTCATTTGGTAGTGCTTTTGCTAAGGAGAGGCGGGCATGTACCAATTGCCAAAACGGTTGTTTGGTTTTAGTAGCCTGTAAGATGACATCCGCCTGCTGGCTATCACCATTGCGAAGATAACAATAGGCTTGCATAATTTGGATAGGTGTTCGCCAATGTTTTTCCGTTATATCCTCATATAGCTGTCCTAGCATGGCTAGAGCGGAACTTATTTGATTTTGCTCGACATAAATTTTTGCCTTTAATAGATACATCGGAATAAATAATCCAGGATCTTTCAATTGATGGCCTAGCTTGATAGCAACTTCTAGTTCCCTTTGAGCCCATTCTAGTAAGTTGCGCTCATATAAGGATTCAGCAGCAACCCCATAGCTAAATGCTGTGACATTCGCTGTTTGTAAAGATGTTTCTCTAAAAAGCTCACTGATTAAAGCGCCATCTTCTAATAGTTGAAGTTGTCCTTTTGATCCAATACTAGTGCGTAAAAGTTTATATTCAAAACTGTTATAAGGAATAGGGACATGATCCCAACGCGAAGAAATAGGCCCCTTTGCAAGCTGCTTGCGCATAATGTCCGCTACTACCTGTAAATCTCCACCTGAAGCCACAAGTGCAAATGCTTTCGCACTTTCGTATATATAAATCATCGCGGCATGTTCTTCCTGCTCCATCCACTGTTCTGCTAATTGACGCATCTCTAGTTCTTGCATAAGTGAGGTGGCTGTTTCCACTTCCATTGCTGAGACTGCTGTCAGGAATCCTATGACAAGCATTTCATAGGTAGCATTGTACTGTGCAAGACGAAGCTGCTGTAACCAACGCATAAACGTAGCGGTTTGTCCTGTTAAATAGAGTTGAACAAGATGCTCAGTGATCCATGATGCTGCCTGCTCATAATGTTCATGTTGTAGGACTAGTTCTATCGCCGAGACATAGTCACCTTGGTCATGTAGGAATTGAGCTGTGTCAAACACAAGGTCATGGATTTCTTGTGTGGTAAATTGTCTACTTAATTCCATTTGTAAAGCTTCAGCTAATAAATGGTGGTAACGAAAAATGGGCTTGTCAGCTTGTAGACGAAGTGTAAATAGCCCTTTAGCTTCAAAATTTTCCAATAACTCACGACTATTTGTCTGCTTGGTCAATTGATTACAAATAGCTGGAGTTAGCTCTCGTAATAGGGAGGTGCGCAGGAGAAACTCTTGAGTTTGAGATGGAAGGCTATGAATAATTTCCTCCCATAGAAACTCAGAAATAAAGGGTTGTGCAGTAGGTTGCAATGACTCTACTTCCTGTTCATTGACCAAGCTCATTAACAATATGCCAGCAACCCAACCCTCAGTTTTGTCTACTATATTTTGTAATTGCTGATGCGTTAAAGAGACTGAATGTTTGGCAGAAAAAAATCGCCTCGTCTCTTGAAGCGTAAACCGTAAATGTTCAGAATGAAATTCGTGTGCCCATTGTTTAACACGCCATTTAGCTATGGGAAGGGGAGGAACTGAACGAGTCAATACATAAATATGAGCATGATGTGGCAGATACTCTATGAATTGAGTCATCAGTTGATGAATGCTAGGGTTGTTAATCAGATGATAATCATCTAGTACAATATAAATAGGCTGTTCGGTTGTGTTGATTTCTTCGATTAAAGAATGGATGAAAAACTCAAGTGTTGCAAAGTCCTGTGTATTTAAAAGAGGTGCTAGCACTTGATCTATTTGATTTTGATAAGCCTTGGCAATAGCATGTAAAACATATGTCCAGTAGCGAATAGGGTCATTATCGGCTGTATCCAGTGAAACCCATGCGATTGCCTTTCCTTTATATTGAAGCCAACTGCTAAGTATACTTGTCTTCCCATACCCTGCTGGTGCACGTAAAAGGGTTACCTTAACATGTTTATGTTGATCGAATAAATCGAGTAATTGCGTTCGTTCTATTAGCGTAGCTGAATGATGTGGTATCGTGATTTTAGAAGATAATAATGTGTAAGGCATCATATCCCTCTCCTTAATTTAAGAAAAATTTTACAATATAATTTTTATTTTACTAAACTATCGCTTTTTTTTCGTATGTTAATAGACCTATCATTGCTTTTTACTAGTAGTCAATAAGTTTCTCCTAGTGTATTTTAGAAATATGACGTAGCTATACATAGAAAATGAGCATCATAGGAGGGAGTGATCAATGATGAATAAAAAGGTTATTTTTATGTTCTTGATTTGCATGACGATGTTCTTGTTTAGTCAAAAAGGTACTTATGCAACAACTGTTCCAGCTCCTGTCGGTGATATATATGTGCAAGATTTTATGGAATTACTCACAAAAGAGGAGAAAGCGCAATTAATACAGATGGCTAAGGAATTGGAGGAGGAAACATCTGCAAAAATTGTTCTATTAACGATACAAACAACAGGTGAGCAAACCATTGCAGAATTTGCGAAAGAGGCTTTCCGACAATATGGTGTAGGGGGCGAAGGTGTTTTATTCGTATTAGCAATGGAGGATCGAAAGACACGTATTGAAGTTGGTGATGATTTAGCAGGCATTATTTACGATGAACTAGCAGGGCAGATTCTTGATGACTACACTATTCCAGCGTTACAAGAAGAAGAGCCTAATCAAGCTATATTCAATACGTTTGAGGTATTAATTCAAACTGTGAAAGAAGGGCATCTATCACAGTCAAAAAGTTGGAATTTTGCAGAATGGGGCTTGACTGACTGGCTGGCATTTTTACTGTTTGCTGCTATTGGACTTACTACAGCATTCTTCCTTATCCTTTTTATTATGGGATTGTTTATGAAGGGTGATCAATCAAAAGGTGCTAAATCTCGTTCTGAGGATTCTACAAGCTATTGGCATAATAATGACAATGATTCTGGAGGTGGCGGCGGGGCTGATAGAGGATGGTAGCGTTAGTTGCCTCACCATCTGTAAGAAAAAAACACGCTACAATGTCGTGCAATTGTAGCGTGTTTTTGCTGTCTTAACAAATAAAAATAACCAAAAAACAACACACTATGAGCAATAGACGAATAAGATGTCTCTGTAGTATGAAGATAGAGGTGGTGTTTATGGTTGAAAAAGAAGTGGTTAGCTACAAGCGGCATAATCTGGATGCTAGGTCTAGTAGGATGTGATAAAGAAGCGGTCAATGATAGCAAGCTAGAACAAGAAATTCAACAACGCGAAGAAGTACAGCAACCTGTTACATATGAACAAGAGCAATTGATTGAGCCTATTGTAAAGGTTGTTGATCCAACTACGAATAAGGTAATTACAACGATATCTCCAAAGGAATTTGGCTTCGATACAGACCCACAAGCCTATCAAAAGCACATAGAACAATTAGCAAGGGAATGGGCGAGAGGAACAGATACTTCAGATGGCTTTGATCAGCGTATGCTGCTTGATCGACTGGATGAAAATGGGCAAGTCATCAAGGGGAAGCCGCAAATCATTTTAAAGGAAAGTGAACTAGTGGAGCGAATTATAAAAGCTTCAGCGACTGGTGGTCAGGTAGAAATGCCACTCTATATAACAGAAAGTGGCTATTATTTTGAGGATCTTCCTTTATTAGAGGAAGTAGTTGTTGCATCCTATACGACGTATTTCAATCGTGCTGATTTAGGAAGAAATAAAAATATAGAGCTTTCTGCAAGAGCCATTAATAATGTGATCTTAGGCAGTGGCGATTATTTTTCTTTTAATACAATTGTGGGACCGAGAGACGAAGCAAATGGCTATCAGCCTGCACCTGAAATTATTAATAAGAAGGTAGTCATGGGTATTGGCGGTGGAATCTGTCAAACATCTTCAACTCTCTTTAACGCAGTAGATCAAATTCCAATCAAATATGTGGAGCGCCATCATCATTCCTTAGATGTAGGGTATGTTCCAAAAGGTAGAGATGCTACGGTTTCTTATGATACGTTAGATTTTAGGTTTCAAAACGCAAATGACGTACCATTTTTAATTAAGGCAAGCTATGGAGAGAATTCTCTAACAATTGAAATTCGAACGGCAGAAAAATATGTAGAATTATTGAAGAACTCATAATGTCGTGATAAGACACCTCTGGACGTTGGTGTCTTTTTTTGGATGGCATGATATAGTTAAATTGATACAGATTAGAAAACTTTTAGGGGAGGAAAAACAATGCATCCTAAACTACAAGCAGCTATCGATTCGATTGATTTATACCAAGTAACTTACCCAGAGGATGCTTGTGTCATCGTGGCAGATACGGAAAGAGTGCTTGCCTACAAACCAGGGAAAAAGGTTGACTTAAAAGTTGGGGTTGGTGATCCAGTACATAAATATCGTGGAACAGCAACAGAAATAGCGTTAAGCTCGGGAAGATTTATAAAAGAAGAACGTAGCGCTGAAGGATTTGGTATGGCCTATATCGCCTCTGCCCAGCCTATTTTTGAAGGAGGACGTGTTATTGGCGTATTAAGTGCCATTATTTCGAATGAAAAAATGGATAGTATGCGCCTATTGGCAACTGAGCTTTCAAGTGCTGTTGAAGAAATGACGGCCACAAATGAAGGGTTAGCCACTGCCAGTAAGGATGTATCCAATCGATTGGAAGAGCTATCTAATTTCTCAGAATCGATGACAGGCGATATTCAACAAATTAATGTGATTGTCCATTTAGTAAAAGATTTAGCTATGAAATCGAGAATTCTTGGTCTAAATGCATCGATAGAAGCGGCACGTTCAGGTGAGCATGGGCGTGGCTTTGCTGTGGTCGCTTCTGAAATACAAAAAATGTCCCAGAGTAGTACAGAAAGTGCCGATAGCATAACTGTGCAACTAGAAAACATTAAACAATCCATCGATCAAGTCAATGCATCAGCCAATCAGATTGCTGCGTTTACACAGCAATTTGCTGCGAGTATGTACGAATTAACAGATGCCTATAAAGGGGTTAATAGTACAGCAGAAAAGCTCATGCAGATTAGTGACATCAAAGGATAACTATATAAAAAGGATAATAGACAAGTGCTATTATCCTTCTTCATGATTAAATAATCTCTAAAATTTCCTGTGGTGTAGTGACACTGTATTCAGGTTCCTCGTTTTGTACGACCTCTTTGGCATCATAGCCCCATTCCACCCAAATAATGGGTACACCTGCTTTCTTACACGCAACAATATCCCTTTGCTCATCTCCAATGTATATCACGTCAGATGACTCGACATTTGCTTCCTTTAAAAACTTTTTCATTACTTTGTCCTTACCAAAAATGCGGTTGGAGCAAAGAACATCAGCTACACAATGAATACCGTTCATTTTAAGGAATTCTAAAATATTCTCCTTAGAATTAGAGGAAATAATCAGGATTTTATAGCCTCTTTTATCAATTTCTATCAAAACTTCTTTCACTCCTTCAAAAAGATGAACATCATTTAATGATTGACGATACAATTTATAAAATTGCGGTAAAATCATGGGCAATTTATACATCGGAAAGTCAAATAATTTACTGCGTTCTGAAATTGATAATTTTTTTAATGCATCAATTTCCTTCAATTCAATGCCTTTAAATTTATATTTTTGGGCTAATGTATTCCATGCTGATGCAAACACAGCAGTTGAATCTGCCAGTGTCCCATCAAAATCAAAGATAATATGCTTCATTGCAAACTTTCTCCTTTTTCATCTCGTTGTATTGACGTCTTATGCTAAAAAATGTTACATGGAATGGGCGATTTAATGCATCGTGAAACAGCAACCATTTTGAGCGTACGTAAACATCTTATGGTAAATATTATCAGATAATGCGGCGATTGCAACGGAAATGCTACAACAAAATGAGGTGTCTCCAAAGCCCATTGAGACACCTCATTTTTATCAAGAAATTATTGTGTTTTTTTCAAGAAAAACGAGAGAACGACATTAATAATTGCCAAGACAAGGCTGATAGTAAAGACAAATGCTGAACCTGAAGCCGCCGCTTCTTGCGTATTAGTTGTCATGTCACTTAGGAGCTGCTGTTGTTTTGCTGAGAACAACGACACCATCACAGCAATACCAATTGCACCAGACACTTGTTGAGAGGTTTGTGTAATCGCAATACCATCTGGAAAGTATCGTCTTGGTAAGGCATTCAGCGTATTCGTTTGGACAGAGGCTAATACCATCCCAACGCCAAGCATCATGATGATATGTGTTATGACTAATGCCCAAGTAGCTGTTTCGGTACCAGATAGAGCATAAAGTCCATAGCCGACCACAACAAGTATCGTGCCGGGGGTAATGACTGCACGAGGTCCATATTTATCGAAGAACTTGCCGATTGTAGGTGCTAATAGACAGTTTAATAGACTACCAGGAAGCAATATTAAACCTGTCACAAAGGCCGATACGAAAAGGGCCATTTGCATATACATAGGGAGCACCACTAGCATAGACAGCATATTGAAGAAGGTAATCATATTCATGAGAAGACCTAACACGAACATGGGATACTGAAATGCTGTCAAATTTAACATTGGCTGTTCCATTTTCAATTGTCGCAATACGAATAAACATAAGGCGATAATACCGAGCAAAATGACGCTAAGAACGGTAATGCTTGTCCAGCCTAAATCTCCGCCAGCACTGACACCATAGACAATGCCACCAAAGCCAATGGTAGATAAGATGATAGACCAGACATCAATAGCAAGCTGCTTTGTTTCATTCACATTGGGAATAAAGATAAAACCAAAAATGATTGAGAATAACAGAAAGGGGATGGTAACCCAGAATATCCAGTGCCAGGATAGCGTATCTAAAATCATCCCTGCCAATGTAGGGCCGAAAGCGGGTCCTGCCAAAATGACGAGACCCATAACGCCCATAGCACCACCACGTTTATTGGCTGGGAAAATCGTGAAAATCACATTTTGCGTTAATGATAATATAATCGCTAGGCCAGCAGCTTGAATAATACGTGCTAAAAGTAAGACAGCAAAGACCGGTGCGACAGCGGCAAGTATGGTACCGATTATCGAAAAGAGTAAAGACGCCATAAACATTTGGCGAGTAGTAAACTTTTGCATTAAAATGCCTGTCACAGGTACTAAAATGCCTAATGTGAGAAAATAGCCTGTTGCCAGCCATTGGATGGTTGTAGCGTCCACATCGAAGAGCTGGCTTAGCTCTCCTAGTGCAATATTTAATGCGGTCTCACTAAACAGTCCTACAAAGCCGGCTACTAAGAGAGCCACCATGATCGGACCTGTTTTTATTTCCTTATTCACTGTAAAAACTCCTTCAAAAAATGTTTGACTACCATAGAAGATCAAAACTCGGAATATTCAGAAATTTATAGATAGAATTCTAGTCTTATTTCATTCTTCTGCATGATAAAGTTATCGTGATGTGGATTATCAGCGATCGTGTTTCCTATTAGCTAGTACACCTCCGCGATACTAACTCTTCTGTTTTTTACTATAGCAAAAAAAAATTCTCAAATGTAAGCATTACTTTTAGCCTCTACTATACGATTTCACAATTTGGACAAACTTTTTTGACATAGCATTCATTTTTTGAGAGGTACGAGGAGAAATGTCTAGAGGCTGGGACAAAAAGAAAAAATGTTAGACCAAGATATAATTGGTCTAACATTTTTTTGATTTAAGAAGGCATATTTAACTTCTTAAAGTGAAAAAGCTAATATCAATTTTTATTGTTTTTCAATATAATCGAGTTCTGTCCCAGCCTCTACTTAGTGTTGAAAAACAAAACAGTCAATTGAAAGGTAGAAATGGATTTCCATTGCAGGCTACTTGCTTTCCTGTAGGCAAGCGCCAAGCCGCTTCCTCCGCTACCGCTCCGTTTAGAGGCT
>NZ_JBHERJ010000043.1:0-61888 GCF_043359455.1 Lysinibacillus sp. PWR01
CCTTGTAAAGTTGCTTTTTCTGCCGTTGACATCATCTTTTTTCAACAGCATGACAAGAGCAAACTAGAGATCTAGTTTGCTCTTGTTTAGTAAGAGAGGTTATTTGATATAGGTTGGTTTATTGACCTTATCTATTAAAAGTATGCCATCGTATTGGTCGCGCGGAACAAAGCTTTCTTGCATGACACCCCAACTATAGGCTAAACGAGGCTCAAACATCCATGAGTTGCCTCGCTCATTTTGACGGTTGCGCAAATCAATGAATGTGTAAGGTTTATTTGTTGTAGACAGAATATCCTCAATAGATCCTTTGACAGGAGGTAAAACAGGCATAGGTTCTCCCATATTATTTGCTGTCTCTCCACTTGTCATGTATAGACCTAATACATAGCTATATTTCTTATACATATCAGGTAAACGTTCTCCCATTAATTTAACTGGGTAAGGGGATCCCATTACATCCGATTGTGCCTTACGAATATGATCGTTATGTGCCCAGACAATAAACTTTTCTGTTGGGTAAACTTCTTCAGCTAACCAAAGTAAGTTCTCCATCATCGCTTGATCTCGCCATTCCATAGTTTGTAAAAAGGATGCTATAATATTTTGTTCAATGTCGATGTTGGACTGAATCGTTAACTCTATATATTCGTCCGCTAGCCGAATACGATCTGTTAGCGTGCGATCCATCAATTTTACAATATGAGGCTCATTTGGATAAGCTGTCTGTAACTCTTTTTCTTTCGTTTCAATTTGTGATTTTACCTGTTTATACACATCCATTATAGTAGCTTTTACTTTCTGATAGCCTTTCAAATCTTTTCCTGAGCTCCATTCGGCAAGTTGCTTCTCCGCTTCACTGAATTGCTGAGCTAGCTTAGGGTTTTGGAGCCAATCTCCGTTCGTAAATGGCCCTTGCTGTTGAATATCAAAGCCAGTAAGTACAAGAGGTTGCTCTGTTGCTTGAGTTGATTTTGCATAGTCAAACAGAGGCAAAGTTTCTTTTGTCCACCAAACCCCGAAAATGGCATCCTTCATTGTCTGTAGAGCTGCTTGCTTGTCAATTTGTCCTTGAGCGTTCATCACATTGCCCATACCACTTTCAAAGGCAAGGACATTATAGCCCATTTCCTGATGTAAAAATTGTATTAAACGTGTTTTCGCGAGATTGAATTGTGCCACACCATGCGAGCTTTCCCCTAAAAAGACAATACGTTTATCGTGTAATAAGGGCTTTAACATCTCTAAATCCTCAAATTTGTTAGCGGGAATTTTTTGTCCATTAAACATTTCAGGCTGGATGGATGACAAGCTGTATGCATGATCATTCGCCCATTTTTTCCAATCAAGTAATGTTTCATTAGAAGTCCTAGCTTGTTTGACTGTAGAATCGTTTTCAATATTAACCTGCTCAGTTGTAGGAACAGCGGCAGAGACACTAGCAACTCCGTTCAATGTCAATAAACTTGCCAGTACAAAACTTAATAAAGCCTTATGCTTCCTAGCTTTCTTCATTCATTATCAGCCCTTTTCTTTATAGTAATACTAATTATAGGGAGCGAAGTTTAAAGTAAAGGGAATATTTGTTTAAATTTAGTTTAAATTTCCTTATATAAAAAGAAAAACACCTCCAATTGATGGAGATGTAGGAATGCTATTTATAGTGATACGTACTTGCCCTTACATGGTTACGTTGAATTTGGTTAAACCACGCACGATCCTTTTCTTCTTGTTTTAATGTACCAACAATGGAGGAAGAGCAACTTACGCAAATTTTAGCTTGTGTAATCTGCCCACATCGTTCGCAAGGGGCTCCTAGATTAGGGAAAATGGAGTTCTTTAATTTCCCTGCTTTTACCCATTTGTAAAGCAATTCGGATGATACGCCTGTTAAAGCGACAACTTCATCGTTTGTTAAGTAGCGATTATTTTTTCTTAATAAAAAATGATGTAACTCTGAAAATATATCTTCTTCTCTCACATCTATTTTCTTTTGAAATAGCAACATAACTAATCATCTCCTCGTCCCATTAATTAATGATTTCATTAATTGTTATAGGTTGTTCATCATATTTATAATTTTCCCAACGATTACGTGCAAGCTTGCGATATTTCGCCGAAACATTTCGATCAGCGATTAAGCGAGAAAATCCTTTTTTAGCTTCAGGAATGTCACCTAGTCGTAGGCTTAATTCAGCATGTAAAAACTGAATTCTCTCTCCACCTTCTTGATTGGAGGCAAAGGATTTACTATAAAAGTCTCTAGCTGCAAAAAGGTAGCGCTTTTCGGATTCTTCGTCATTTTTTAATCGATAGAGCCAAGCAATTTTTAGAGCGAAATTCGCCATTAAAAGAGCTTCCTCCATTGATGCACGGGATACTAAATAGGCGAGCTTAAAACTGATAATGGCATCATCAATTGTACGTTCCTGACAGATATCCATAGGTTTCTGGAGCTCTTTAATGTATAGTTCATCAATGAGTAGCATGAAAGGTCCATATGTCCGTGTCATAGATTTATGATAGGCATAGCCACAATGTGGACACACGGCAACTTCATACAGCAAAGGGTTTAGGCCATCATAAACAGGCATGAAATCCGTTTGTTCTTCGATAATTTTATATCGATTAGGGCGAACTTTATATGTTGTAAACTGCTTTTTGCAAAATTTACAATCTACACTACTTTCATAGTAGTAAATGTTAAATGCCATAAGAATCAACTCCTTTGCGTGCTCTAGAATTTTATTTCTTTTGTTCTATTTATACGTAAGAATTTATCGTTCAATGTATTTAAGTGATTATCTTTTATTTTAACAATTTTGAGTTCTTTGGTATACTCCTTTAGAATTATTAAAATAAAAATATTCATGGATTTATTAGTTAAATATTATTATAAATACGCTTGTAATAGTTTTTATCGGTGTTGCGAATGGAAGTTATATAGTTTGCTGAAAGTTTGTCAAAATACTTTCACATATTTCATGGAAAAGAAATAATAAACTTGATTCTTGTGGTTCTAAATTACTATTTATGTAGGGGGACTCAAAATGAAATATAACATCGTGTTTTTTGATGTAGACGGCACATTAATTAATTACGAGGATGGCTGTGTGGAAGAAAGTACAAAACAGGCTATTCAGCTATTGCAAGACAAGGGAATCCATCTTGTAGCGGCTACCGGAAGACCCTTATCCATGTGCTCTGAGTTAAAAGAGCTGGGGATTGAAACCTTTATTACAGCAAATGGAGCCTATGTGAAACATAAGGATCTTGTCATACATAAAACACCCATTGCTAAAGATATTGTCCAAAATGTACAGGCTTTTGCGCAGGAACAACAGCATAGCCTAACATTTTTTACAGAGCAACTGTCCATGAATAGCATACAAAGTCCAGTAGCTTTAAGAGCGATGCAAGAAACTTTATCTTTACGGGATTTTCCACTTGTAAATGAAACAATTGTAGATGAAGAGGTTTTTCTCATGTGTCTGTATGCAGATGAGCTGGCTGAAAAAAGATATGCTAGCCAATTTTCGAATATATTTTTGCAGCGATGGCATCCTTATATTGTGAATGTATTACAGCAGGATGTTTCGAAGTCATTAGCTATTAAAGCGGTACTGGATTATTTTAATATTAGCCCTGAGAATGCCATTGCCTTTGGCGATGGGGATAATGATATTGACATGTTAGAGTATGTAGGGTTAGGGATTGCCATGGGAAATGGTAGCACAGCTCTAAAAAGTGCTGCCAATTTTGTTACAAAGAAATCTACTGATGGCGGTGTCAATTTTGCTTTACGTCAACTTCAAGTCATTTAGAGTGCTGAGGTTAGACTGTCATGAAACTTATATAGCAGGTCGATTTTAATAAATTTTAGGTGGGATGATTTATGGCACAACACGTGCAGTCTCTAATTGAACATTACGGATACTTTGGGATTATCGTGATTCTAATTGGAGGCATTGTTGGGTTGCCACTTCCTGATGAGGTCTTTTTAACTTATGTAGGCTATAGTGTTTACCGAGAAAGCCTTGAACACATTCCTGCCCTAGTCAGTGCAATGATTGGTGCAGTAGGAGGCATTACTTTAAGCTACTATATCGGTTATCGTTTTGGCTTACCGTTATTGCAGAAATATGGCCCTAAAATGCATATTACAGAGCAAAAAATTGATTTTACGAAAAAGATGTTTACAAAAATTGGACCTACCTTATTATTAATTGGCTATTTTATTCCTGGGGTACGTCATTTGACAGCATATATTGCAGCTATTAATAATTATCCTTATAGGAAGTTTGCGCTTTTTGCCTATACAGGTGCATTTATTTGGACGTTCACATTTATATCATTAGGAAAGATGCTTGGGGAGAAATGGCGATTTGTTGGATACTATTTAACCCATTATAGTATCTATCTCATCCTATTGTTTATTCTAGGAATGCTTATTGCTTACTTTTTATTCAAAAAAAGAAATGGACAAAAATAAAAGTCGGTATACGCTATACCGACTTTTATGTTATGGCAAAATAGCAAATGAGCGCACAGGGAAGCCTGATGCTTTTTCTGGCTTAGGTACGATATTGAAGATGATAGCGCCCTTCGCAGGTAGCTTGTCCAAATTAGTCATTAACTCAATTTGATAGGTGTCTTGTTCAAGCACGAAATATTCGCCATCTAGCTTGCCATTTTTACGAAAATCAGCGGCAGAGTCCGTATCGAATGTTTCATGACCAATTGCGCTTACCTTGCGTTCTTTTAGTAAAAACTGTAAAGCCTCTAAACCCCAGCCAGGGATGTGGTTATGTCCTTCTGCATCCTTATTACTGAATGCCTCCTTATCTGGCCAACGCTTACTCCAATCTGTACGTAATGCTACAAATGTTCCTGCTTCAATTTCTCCATGCTGGGCTTCAAAATCACGAATATCTTCAACACTTAATGAAAAGTCATGGTTGCTAGCAGCCTCTTGTGATTTATCAATGACGACAAGGGGAAGAACGAGTTCTTTTAGTTCTAATTCTTCTAAGTACCGAGTGTCTCGCACAAAATGAATAGGCGGGTCGATATGTGTGCCATATTGACCAGGGAACGTAAATTGTTGGGCGAAGAAACCATCTTCATGAGAGAATAATGTTTCAAATTTAGCGTCCTCAAACATAAAAAAATGTGGTGAATTAGGGCCGAATGTATGTGTTAAATCAACCCATTGTTTTGATTTTAATAATTGCAAAGCTTGTAAAAGTTCATTAGACATCATTTTCCCTGCTTTCTGTTGAAATTAGTGGTAAATAAAAGGAGTCCCCTTATAGAAGAGGACTCCTGCAAAAACAACGGTAGTTCTTCTTCTCATCTTCAAGGCTGATCATTTTGCCAATTGGAGTTAGCACCATACTGTTGAGCTGGTTGCTGAGACTTCATCGGGCCAATCCCTCCGTCTCTCTTGATAAGAAAAGTGATATAAGAATTTTCAGAAATAACAATACAAATACTTTAGCATAGTTTTTTATAGTTTACAAGTTCACTAGGGATACAAGGTTAAAGTTTTTTCACCAATTTAAATTTAAGGTTACTCCACAACAATCATGATCAATAAGACGTATTCTAAAACTGTCTGGTGTATAGTTTGCTTCAAATTTCATCGTGATGCCTGTTGATGTGATTAGTCTATCAACCTCTGTTTTATTTGAAAGCTGTGCAGCATTCATTAGATCATGTGCAAATTGTTGAGAGCTATCAATTTTATCCGTAAGTAATTGAGCTTGCTGCATCATCGCCTTTATCCGTGTAGCTGAAATTTTCAATTTATGTGTGTCGACAGGTGGAAAGGGATTTGTGGTCGGCATTGCTAAATGTTGAAGAATAGGTCTTACGGCAAGCTGATGGACGGATGGCGACGTTGGATAATGATAGGGATGAACAAAGTACGGATAAGGATTGTAATACAATGTAATTCCTCCTATCCTATAGCTGATATCTTATCTTATGTAGCCAAATGGCTTTCGGTGTTACTTTCAGTATCAAGTTTGTCCTAAAACATTGAAAAAGGAAGCTATAGTGGGCTTCCTTTTTGTTTAGCCTAGGATATTCAAGACATCATCAATTTTTTTACTATGTGATAAAATGCCATAATTCATCCATGTTAAAAAGTCTACTTCATAGACACATTTACTTTTAACTGCGGCTAGGTTTTTCCAAGTGGGCGTTTTTAAAATAGCACGTTCCTCATTTTCATAAATAGAATGTTGTTTATCAAATGTAATAAACAAGTGATCTGCGTCTAATTGCAGCAATTGATCAAACGTCAGTTGTGCTTTACGTTGATTGTGCGGAATACTCCATACTAGTGGATGTGGCATTAAACCTAAGTCACGATATAAAATGGGCCCCGTATAGCCACATTCAGGACCAGCGTATAGGGTAATGCCAATGGCTGAAATACGGAGAAATGCCACACTTTGCCCATAAACGGATTTGCTAAGAATTCCTTTTGCTTGCTGTACCTTATCCTCATATTGTAGGACCACGTCTTGCATCAAGGAGGTCTTTCCTGTTAAATCAGCAATTTTAAATAAAGTAGATTGCCAGTTCTCACCAGGATGTGAGATATGGCAGACAGGGGCTACCTCATTTAAATGATGAAAGGATTCCCAACGCTCCACACCAGAATCTAGCATAATTAAAGTTGGTTTATAGTGAAGAAGTCGATCCATTTCTCTATTTTGTACATCAATATCTGGCACTTCTTGGAGACCTAAATAGTCTTGTTTTCCCCATTTTGAATGACTGAATTGAGCAATTGGCGTAATCCCAAGGGCGACAAAGAAATCTTCTAAAAATGGTGCAAATACACGTAGATTGCTGCTTTGATTTCTTCGATATTGCCCTGGAGAGATGCCGACCTGTTCTTTAAAACGACGATTGAAATAATACTCATTATTAAATCCGACAGACTGACTAATTTCAAATACTCGATCATTTGTCGTCATTAATAATTGCTTAGCTTTTTCAAGACGAATGTTATTTAAATAGTGAAGAGGGATTTGCCCCGTAATCTCTTTGAAAATGCGCGTATAATTCCATCTTGGTACATCGGCTAATTCGGCCAACTGCTCAACTGTCCACTCTTTTTCAAAATGTTTATGCAAGTGGTTAATGGACTGCTCAACAGATTGGCGATCATTTTTTTGCACCTGCTTGGGTATAGCTTGATGTAAGAGCAATAACATCAGCTCTTGAAAGTGAACATGCTGCTCAAAAATCGTATGCTCATCCTCCGCTAGGCGGTTTTGATAAATGGCTTCTAGCAGTCTGTGACATTGCGAAACGGGGAGGAGACGTTGCTCTTTAACACGCGTAAAATGGTTAGAAATAGTCTGATTATCACTGAGATGGACAATGTTGAATTGTAATTGATAAAAACATAGGTGCTTGCTTTGGATGTGAATACTAACCGTGTTATTGGGCGGTATCAATATGCACTTTTCTTCACTAAGATGTATGGTGTTATGATCTATTTCTAGCTTTCCACTGCCACTCATTACGATGAAAAGTGTATAGAAATCACTACTAATCAACTGCTTGTTTGATGATTGAATTGCATAAGAGATATTTTGTAACGTATAAACATGTGTTAAGTTACCCATTGATGATTCACCCCTTTATGTTGAATTTGAAGAAAAACACAAAGAAAGCCCTCTTAAGAGCTTTCTTTTGAACATTATTTTACGAACCATTTCTCTAGATCATCATACTTTAGCAAGTTAGCTGTGATTGCACCTGATTGCCAATATGTTCGATCAGCAATATAGACATGCCCATTTTTTACAGCAGGTAGTGTTTTCCATAGTGTACTATCTAACCATTTAATTGCTTCTTGGTTTTCTTCAGACTCCCAAGAGCCGTTTGAAGGGAAAAGGATGATATGATCCGCATCTAATTCTGGAATAGCCTCTTCAGATAAAACCTCGTGGAACTCTGTCATGTCACGGGCTAATGGATGTGGTGTTAAGCCTGTCTCTGTGTAAATATAGCCAGTATAGCGATTTTTAATGCCAAATAACGCTAATGTATTATCTGCTACATTTAGACGTACAACAGCAACTGTTTCGTCTCCAATAGACTTATCTAAGTCTGCTTTTAAATCGGTTACACGTTGCTCATATTGATCAACGATTTCTTTTGCTTTATCCGGAATATTTAAAACATCGGCTATAGTTTTCACAATTTCACGTGGATCTTGTAGAATATCTTCTTTTAAGCGGTAAGTAGGCGCTATCTTCGAGTATTCTTCATACTTTGCCTTATCCGCTGCACCATCTACAATGATTAAATCAGGCTTAGCTTGTAGTAATGTTTCTATACTACCAGTAATGTCGAACTCAGGAACATCTAATCCTAAATAGTCTTGTTTACCCCAGGATGGGTGATACCATTGCACTACAGGTTTTACATCCAAGGCAGTTAAATAATCTTCCAAATAGATAGCAGCTACACGCTGTGGGTTTGTAGGGATTTCTACTTTCCCAAACTCATCTTCTACAATTCTTGTATCTTTAGTTGATTGTTCCTCTTTAGCTGTATCCTCTTTTACTTCATTTGAGCCACAGGCACTTAATACGAACATTAGTGCAAATAAAACTACAAATGAAAAATATCGACTTCTACGCATTGCTATTCACTCCTATAAATTTACTAAAACAATAAGAATATCATCTTAATCCAGAATGATAATCATTCTCGTTTGATTCAAGTAAATTATAGGACACAACATATCAACAAACAATACACAATCTCTACTTCTTTTTTATACAAAATGAAATTTGGCTTCCTAATGTTTTTTATTATCGAAGATTAACCATAATAATGTAACAATCGCTGCAAGCATAACCATTAAAAATCCATACAAGGGAGTATGTGCTAATGATTGATGGCGAATAATAAAGCCTCCAATATATGATCCTAAAAATATACCAATGTTGAAGGCGGAAATATTTAATGCAGAAGCCATAGAAATAGCTGATGGCACATATTTTTCAGCCAGTAGCACAGCATATAGCTGCAATCCTGGTACATTCATAAACATAAATAATCCCATTACCAATACCATGATTAATCCGATAATAGGTGATTCGAGCGTGAAGCCAATGCCAAGCAAGGCCAAGGCGAGTCCTACAAATATAATAAAGATCGAACGTAGCGGATTATGATTAGCAAAATGACCACCTAATGTATTACCGATCGCAACGCAAATACCATAGACCACTAAAATAATGACTACTGCATGAGGAGAATACCCCATATATTGCTCTAAAATAGGTGAAACATATGTGTAGACAACAAAGGCACCACCGTATCCAATTGCGGTAATGAATAGGATTAAGATCATACGAATATTTCCTAATACTTTGCCGATATCACGAATAGAGATGGGATTGCCTTTTGATAATTGGCTAGGTACTAAAATCGCATTACTAATTAAACCGATGATTCCAATTACAACGATAAAGATGAATGACATACGCCAGTCTGTTACTTGACCAATAAATGTACCAAGTGGAACACCTGTTACAGTAGCCAAAGTTAAGCCTGTAAACATAAAGGCAATAGCACTTGCTCGTTTATTTGGTTCCACTACATCCGCTGCTATAACAGAAGCGATGGACATAAACACACCATGTGCTAATGCTGAAATAATACGTCCGATTAATAGTAAAGCGAAATTAGGTGCTAAAGCGACTGCTAAGTTCCCCACTATAAAAATGGACATGACTAACAATAATACAGTTTTTCGACTAAGGCGAGATGTTAAGGCTGTTAATAATGGAGCCCCAACAGTTACCCCTAGTGCATATATAGAAACGGTTAAGCCAGCTGTGCTGAGAGAGATACCAAAGTCATCTGTAATTAATGGTAGAAGCCCTACGCTGATAAATTCAGTTGACCCTATACCAAATGCACTGATTGCAAGGGCTAGCAAGGTTAGTTTAGCATTTGGCTTTTTTGATTTTGACATACTACGACTACTCCTTTGATTTTTTTTATTGTGTGTAGTAATATTCATACATACCAAAAAGATATGTAGAGTACTTTTAGTTACTTTTGAATATTACAGGAGGTTTACGATGCAAAAAATTTATAATATTGGTGTTGAAGCTACGCTAGAAGTTATTGGTGGTAAATGGAAACCGGTTATTCTTTGTCATTTAAACCACCATGGTAAAATTCGAACAAATGAATTTCGACGATTGATTCCAGGTATTTCACAAAAAATGCTCACTAGTCAATTAAGGGAACTGGAGCAGGCTGGATTAATCAATCGAAAGGTCTTCAATCAAGTACCACCAAAAGTTGAATATTCATTAACACCCTATGGACAAGGGATGGAACCTATTCTGAACATGCTTTGCACTTGGGGTGAAAAACATGTTGAATTATTACAGGATAAAGGTGAAGATGTACTGTTAAAACAACGTGATGAAGATATCGCTATGCAGCAAACATCATAATGAGGGGAGAAAGAGACTGTCACATACTAGACAGTCTCTTTTCCCTTTTTAGTGCTTATAAAACAAAGTCAAATTCATCTGGATTTGGTCCAACACGTTGCTCCAGGTTCATCTCATTGATCAAAGCCATTTCTTCGTTAGTTAGGCTAAAGTCGAAGATATCAGCGTTTTGCATCATACGCTCTCTACGTACTGATTTTGGAATCGTGATTACGCCATTTTGTATATCCCAGCGCAAAATAACTTGAGCATTCGATTTTCCATATTTTTCAGCGATTTTCGAAATTGTTGCATCTTCAAGAAGTCCACCTTGCATTAAAGGTGCCCAAGCCTCAAGCTGAATATCATGCATGTCACAAAATGAACGAAGCTCAGCTTGCTGTAAGCGTGGATGAAATTCCACCTGATTCACAACAGGCTTAACACGAGCAAATGATAGTAAATTTTCTAAGTGCGCAACAGTAAAGTTACATACACCAATTGCTTTGATCTTTCCTTGATCGTATAAGTCCTCTAACGCTTTCCAAGAATCAGCATACTTCTCTTTACCAGGCCAATGAATAAGGTAAAGATCTAAATAGTCCAATCCTAGTTTTTCTAGGCTTTCCTCATATGCCGTAATGGTTTCTTCATAGCTTAATCCGTCGTTCCAGACTTTTGATGTTATAAACAAGTCTTCACGCTGTAAGCCTGTAGATGCTAATGCCTGTTTAATACCTTCCCCTACACCAACTTCATTGCCATAAATAGCAGCAGTGTCAATACTACGATAGCCGACCTCAATAGCGTTTTTAACCATTTCAGCAGTAGCATCATTCTCTACTTGAAAAACACCTAAACCCATACCAGGCATTTGTAGGCCGTTATTTAAAGTGATTGTATCTTGTAAATGAGTAATCATTTTTAGTCCTCCATTTTTTGTGATTGTTTGATTGCTTACTCATTATGCTGCTAACATACCCTCAAAAAAAGTACGTACTTTTTTGTGTCATAGAAACGTATAGGTAACTTTTGTGAGCTGACAATGATTAGAGGAATAAAAATATTTATTAATGAAGTTATTAACTAAAGATATAAACACCTGATTGGTCTTAACTACTAGTAAAAAATATTGAGTGGCCTATAAAAAGTATTTGGACAGAAGTAAACGAATATTTTTCTTGGAGTAATAAAAGGAAATGTATGTTCGATAGAGAATTTAAATAGTAATACTTTAAAAAGGGGATTGGAAGATGAATCGATTAAATTTAATCACATTAGGTGTAAAAGATATGGTGGAGTCTTTAACTTTTTACCGAGAAGGGCTTGGCTTTGAAGTGGTGGTATACGGAGAAGAGACGAATCCCGATGTTATGTTCTTTAATAATGGAGGAACAAAAATATCGTTATTTCCAATTGAACGCTTGGTCAAAGATATCAATGAAGCTAATCCACCAGAAATTAGTCAAGGCTTTGGCGGAATCACTCTTGCCTATAATGGTAAATCAAAAGAAGAAGTGGATCGAGTCTTTGCATTAGCAAAAAAGGCCGGAGCCAAAATTGTTAAAGAGCCCGAAACGGTATTCTGGGGTGGCTATAGTGGCTATTTTCAAGATCCAAATGGCTACTATTGGGAAGTTGCCTATGGCGACATGTGGCAGTTTGATGAGAATGATATGCTGATTATTCAATAACTGTTCAAAAAGATGATATCAACGGCAGAAAAAGCAACTTTGCAAGGTGAGAGGTTGATTTCCGTTCCGCCAACGTCCTTTCCAGGGGGCGTCCGATGAGCCGCTTCACTCACTAACGTTCGCTCCAGGGTCTCCTCTGTGACGCTAAAGCCCCTTGGAGTGACGCTGGCTCCACTCCAATCAACCATTATCTGTAT
Organism: Lysinibacillus sp. PWR01; assembly: GCF_043359455.1. NCBI lineage: Bacteria > Bacillati > Bacillota > Bacilli > Caryophanales > Bacillaceae > Lysinibacillus > Lysinibacillus sp. PWR01. The sequence continues at coordinate 12,382 of NZ_JBHERJ010000043.1, forward strand.
TCTTTAGAGGGGATAAGCTCTTATTGGGGAAGTGATGCGTGACAACACCCCTTCATAAAGAGTAGTGAACACCTTCACTTTATTTGAAAACCTTTGCTAAACTTTTGTGGGTTGGAGTGGAAGGCTACTTAACTCCCGTGGGATAGCGAGACAGGCAAAACTCTAAACGGAGCGGTAGCGAAGGAAGCGGCTCGGCGCTCGCCCACAGGAAAGCAAGTAGCCTGCAACGGAAATCCATTTCTACCTTTCAATTGACTGTTTTGTTTTTCAACACTAAGAAAAGAGAGCAAACTAACGTTTCTAGTTTGCTCTCTTTTTTATTAACCGTTAACAATAGTGCTCCCTCATTAAATCCACAAAATTTTGAGCGGCTTTGGATAAGTAATGATTCTTTAGCCATACAAGTCCTACGGAAGTGGATAATTCTGCTGATGGGATTTTGTATGCATGAAGTGGTAAATCTTCATATTGCTTTAAAATGGTTTCAGGTACGATAGAGGAGCTAAAGCCAGAAGCAATTAAGTTCATTAACAATGCCGTATCTGAACATTCTCCGACAATATGGGACTGCAACTTGAAGCGAGAAAATGCTTCTAATATCGAATAATGTACGCCTAACCCTTCTGTGCTTGGTAAAAGGATTGGCCAATTTTGTATTTCAGCTAAAGAAACATCGTGTTCTAACAAGTCGAACTTCTTGGACTGTATAAAGTAAAATGGTTCTGAGTACATATGAAGAACAGAGAAATCATCTAATTCTAAAGGTAAGCGAATGATGGCAAGTTCTACAACACGATCCCTTACTAATTTACAAAGATAAGAAGATTCGTTTTGTTGAATTTTATAGGTCACCTTTGGATAATGTTGTTGAAATTGTTGTAGCAATTGGGGCAGCTCAACAACTGAAAATGTATTAATGCCTAATGTCAATCGTCCATGAAGGCCTAATCCAACATCCTTAACCTCTGCTTCTGCCTCTTTCATTAATTGAGCAACCTGCAATGCATATTTATATAAGGTCTTTCCCGCCTCAGTTACTTCGAAATATTTCCCGCTTCTTTCTACCAATTTTGAACCGAGCTCTTCCTCCATCGTTTTTAAATGCTGGCTTAATGGTGGCTGAGAAATATGTAACCTTTCTGCTGCGGCAGAAATCTTCTTTTCCTCCACAATTGCAATAAAATAGCGTAGCTGTCGAATATCCAAATCCTAAACACCTCTTTATTATAGGTAAAACCTAAGTAAAATATATTTTTTTAATATTTTTCATATAGTTAAAGCCATGTTAGCATAGTTAGTGAAAAGAAAAAAGGAGAGCTTTTCCTTTTTTATCACTAGAAATTAGACCAATGCACCTAAGCGTGAAGGAGAAAAAATCAATGCAAACTAAAACAGTATTTTCACTTTTATTGGTTTATATGTTTCTTGCGATGCTTGGTGCAGGACTTGTCATACCTATTTTCCCTCAGCTTTTAATCGAATTTGGAGCAAGTGGTAAAGCAGCAGGTTACTTAGTATCTGCTTTCGGTTTAACGCAATTTTTATTCTCTCCTATAGCTGGGAATATTGCTGATAGATATGGTCGTAAGCCAATGATTATCGTTGGCTTATTATTATTTGCCTTATCCAATCTAATTGGCGCTCTTGCAAGCAATTTTACTATTTTTCTCGTGGCGCGGTTTATTGGAGGGATGGGTTCTGCGGCATTAGTTCCGTCTATTATGGCATATATTGTAGATATTACCTCGGATGAAAAGAGAACGAGAGCCATGTCTTTTTTAGGTGCATCTATGTCTTCGGGATTTATTGTTGGACCAGGGTTAGGAGGGCTTTTAGCAGAATTAGGTACACGTGCGCCATTTTTTACCTCGGCACTTGTTGGTCTAGTAGCTGCGATGAGCTGTCTAGTGATATTGCCCGAATCACAAAAAGCTCGTGTACAAATAGAAGCTACTTTCAAGAAAGAAAACATTTTTATTCAGCTTGTTCAATCTATCAAATCACCGTACTTTATTTTGCTATTTATGGTGTTTTCACTGACATTTGGATTAGCTCATTTTGAAACAGCATATCCATTAGTCGTAACACAGAAATATGGATTTACAACTAGACAGATTTCTATTTTATTTATGATTTGTTCCTTAGGGGGAACAGTGACTCAATTATTATTAACAGGCTGGCTTACGAATAGATTTGGAGAAAAGCGGATTATTAGCAGTATGCTTCTTCTCTCGGCTTCAGCGCTTGTACTCTTGCTTCTATCAGCTAAATTTTTCTATGTAATGGTGATAACCATGCTCTATTTTTCGTTTAATAATATTTTGCGTCCTACCATTAATACACTATTGTCGAAAGAAGCAGGGAATGAACAGGGATTTGTGGCAGGTTTAAATAATGCTTATATGAGCCTCGGTCAAATTTTTGGACCAGTGCTAGCAGGATATTTATTTGATGTCCATATTAATTTACCTTATTTATTTGGTGCGCTCGTGTTAATCGTTAGTAGTGCGATTGCTATGAAACGAATAGGAATGAAGAATGAAGACCGTTTGCAACATAAAAGTTCAATACAATAACAAAAAGCGGATGGTTTAAAATAGGAGCTGAACATCTACATGTTGAAGAAATGGATTATTGCATGCTTAGCAATAGGTTTATGGCTACAAGCATGTGTTCCTAACGATCATAATGATACTGAAGTGGGTGATCAACTACTTCAAGCAGCAGAGCAGGGAGATATGGCTAAGATCAATAAACTAATCACCCAAGAAGATATTGACTTGAATATACAAGATACAAAAGGGCGTACACCACTCATGATTGCAACCTATAACAATGATGTGGCAATGGCTAAGGTTCTGATTGATGCTGGAGCGGATGTTAATATTCAGGATGATATGGAGAACAATCCTTTCTTGTATGCAGGTGCAGAAGGCTACATAGATATTTTAAAACTTACAAATAATGTGGGAGCAGACCCAGCACTGACCAATCGTTATGGAGGAACAGCATTGATTCCTGCATCAGAGCATGGCTATGTGGATATAGTTAAATTCCTCTTGGAACAAACAAAAATAGATGTGAATCATGTTAATAATTTAGGTTGGACTGCGCTTATGGAAGCTATTGTTCTAGGTGAAGCTGGGGAAAAGCAGCAAGATACAGTAAAAGTTTTACTTGCCCATGGAGCGGATATGAGGATAGCCGATTTAGAGGGTAGGACGCCATTACAACAAGCTGAGAAAAGAGATTTGAAAGAAATCACTCAAATTCTAGCGAATGAAAGCTTTAATAGATTATCTGAATCTGAAAAAGTCCAAATAACAAAGCAATTCTTCAATGCAGTGGCACAGGGGAATGTTATGCAAATAACGGAGATTTTAAATAAGGGAATTGACATAAATATTGCCGATGAACAAGGAAGAACGGCTGCGATGCTTGCAACCTATAGAAATTTTCCGGAAATCGTAAAGGTTTTAATTGAACATGGGGCAGACATCAATAGGCAAGATAATATTGAAAATAGTCCTTTTTTATATGCGGGAGCAGAAGGATATTTAGAAATTTTGAAGTTAACGATTGAAGCAGGTGTAGACACTACAATTTTAAATAGATTTGGTGGGACGGCCTTAATTCCTGCGTCAGAACATGGCTATGTGAAGAATGTTCGAGAGATTCTTGAGCATACAGACGTAGATGTGAACCACATCAATAAACCAGGTTGGACTGCATTGTTGGAAGCAATCTACTACGGCGACGGTGGACCAAGATATCAAGAAACAATACAGCTATTAATCGAGCATGGTGCTGATGTAAATATTGCTGATGCAAAGGGAATCACTCCACTTCGGCACGCACAGTCGCGTGGCTTTAAAGAAGTGAGTCAGATGCTTATGCAGGCAGGAGCAAAATAGCAAGTGTGAAAAGCAAAGTGTAGTGAGTCCTGAATGGGCTTCTACACTTTGTTTTGTTTAAATAATGTTCATTTATGTCTAAATTCTGACTTTCATCTTAAAAAAATTGTGCATATATACCAAATTATCTAATGAGATTTCGGAATGTTTGTACAGGGACAAAATTTGACTAATCTTTAAAATAGAAAATGAAAGCGCTTTATTATCCGCGGATAAAGTACTGAAACATACGTAAGGAAGGGGAGATCAAATCAATTAATAAATGTTATGAGGGAATAGACGGGTTCTAAGATGTTTAAGTGGTAAAGAAAGTGTTCTCCAAATGATTGAAATATTAAGAGCTTTCTCTTAAATACATAAAAAATTGGAGTGAAACCAATGTCAACGATAACTAATGATCAAAAACAAGGACTAGATCCAGAGTTTGAACACACGGCTGTACCAAAAGAATATCGAAAAAGCTTCTCCTCTGTTTCTGCGGTTTGGTATAGCTTTCCTCTAGTATTAACGAGTGCTGTTATTGGTGGTGTTGTGACAGCAATGCTTGGATTTAAAATGGGTGTTGCAGCAATTCTAACGGGTAATCTGTTATTGTGCATTATTGTTGGAGCTCTTAGTTATTTGGCTGGGAATACAGGAGAAAACTTTGCTATTTCCGCAAAAAGAACATTTGGTCAACTAGGCTATTTAGCAGTTTCAGGATTACTATCAACCGTTGTAGTTGGGTGGTTTGCATTAATGGTAGGCCTTACTGGCGATACAATGTTCCGTTCATTTGGAGCCAACTTATTATTTATGACGATTTTAGGTGGCGTGCTTTATGTTGGAGCCACTTTTATTGGCATTAAAGCTCTCACAATTTTAGGCTATATTGCAGCACCCATGTATCTCATTCTAGGGATTGTCTCAGTAATCATTGCCTTTAAAAATGGTTCTTCGGATATTATTCATTTTCAACCAATAGCAGGTGTAGGGGCTTTATCCTTTGGAGCAGCAGTAACAATGGTCTTTGCCACTTTTACTGACTCAGGTACAATGACAGCCGATTTTACACGATGGGCAAAAAACGGGAAACAAGGATTCTTTGCCGCATTTACAGCATTCCCTATTTCAAAATTTCTAGCAGAAGTAATAGGAGCTATTATTGTAGCAACTGGTATTGTGTTACAGCCAGAAGCAACTGGCGGAGACTTTATTATGATCTTAGCTGATGCCGGTCCGTTTCTTTCCATTTTAGCTATACTCTTTGTATTTATAAATTTAGGTGTAGGTTGTACACATTGCTTATACAACGGTGCTGTAGGATGGTCTCATATGACTGGTGGTAAAATGAGAACGCTAACAATTGTCCTTGGTATAATCGGAATTATTGTCGCAATTTCAGGTATATGGAATGCCTTCCAAACGTGGTTAAATCTACTTGGCTTAATTGTACCTCCAATTGCTACTATTATTATTATGGATCAGCTTGTCTTAAAGAGAAAAAATGATGAGACGAAAAAATGGCAGCCTTTATCATTCATCTCTTGGGGCTTAGGAGCGCTTGTTGCATTAACGGTAAATGAATATGCGCCTCAGTTATCTGTTGTCGTAGCAGGTATTGTATCATCAGCTATTTTCTTCTATATCGGTAATATGTTTACGAAATCCACTTCACCAAATCACGCATAATATCAACCTCTAAAACGCAACTTTTACAAGCTATTAAAAGTTGCGTTTTTTTATTTCTACGCAATAAATCTACGTTATCAAATTTTCTAAGAAAACAAATAGTATTTACCATATAATAACCATGTATGGCAATTATGTTTTAGTTAAAGATATCATGAAAAATATGGTATTTTAATATAGGTTTAGGTCATCAACGAGGAGGATAAACATTGATTCGTATATTATACATAGAAGATGAAAAAGAAATCGGACAATGGGTAAGCAAGGAATTAACTGAACGAGGTTATGATGTGACGTGGCTAGAGTCGGGGGAGGGTCTTGAGCAACACATTACCACAAAAGATATTGCTATATTGGATGTGATGCTACCTGGATTGGATGGTTTCTCCATAGGTAAAAGAATTAAACGCGAAAATAAAGACCTGCCAATTCTAATGTTATCAGCACGAACGGCTGTTGAAGATAAAATTGAAGGGCTACATTTTGCTGATGATTACTTAACAAAGCCATTTCACCCTGATGAGCTAGTAGCAAGGCTGGAAGTATTATTGAGAAGATATCAAAAAAATGATGATGTACTGTCATTGCAGCATCTTAAAATTTATACGAAAGATATGCGAATTATCAATACGATAAATGAAGAAGAAATTCCTTTGACGGGTAAACAATTTTATTTATTGCAGTATTTTATACGACACCTAAATCAAATTTTAACGAAGGAGCAACTCTATGAGGGGGTTTGGGGTGAGAGCTATATAGAAGGTGATAAAACCCTGATGGTGCATATACGGTACTTAAGAGAAAAGATAGAAATAGATCCTGCAAAGCCCATGATTATTGAAACAATCAGAGGAATTGGCTATAGGGTGAAACTATGAAATTTTTTCGATCATTATTAGCGAAATATATGCTCATTATTTTATTCGCCATATCCATTGTTCAAATTTCCTATCTTGGTGTTGCTATTTTCGTATTAGGCATTACAAAAACAGGGACAGGGGAATTTTCCAGCGGAGTTCTCGTAGAAAGTGATATTGAAAAGCAATGGCATGCTCAGGCTAAAAATATGACCAATGTGACAGATGATACTATTACGCAGCTTTTTCAAAAGTGGCAAGAGCAATTTCCTACTGCTTCTATGTTTTGGGTAAGTGAAGAGGGGAACTTACTGACTACTTTGAATGTAAAGGAGCAGTTGCCAGCAAAGTGGACACCAGCCTATACAACCCAATTTATAAAAGAGCGCTATGGAGGCGATCCATTTACTGTTATAGCCTTCTTAGACGATGATATGTCAAATGGCTTTATTGTACTAGAGATTTCAAGAGTAGCATTTAATCCTCCGCTTATTAAGGTCTACGATAACTATGGTAACTTTTTATTTTTTGGCGTTGTTGCCGTTATTCTATTTTTTATTGTGGTTTCGCTTTTGTTTTTCAAGGGAATTCGCAAAAGACTATTACATCTCCAAGAAGCTATGGAGATACGTGATGTAGATGGTTTACCTATTGAAATTCATGTGAAAAAGAGAGACGAAATTGGTCAACTGGAGCACAGTTTTAATAGAATGGTCAGCGAGCTGCGAGAAAGCAAGCAACGCCAACAAAAAGAAGAGCAACTAAGACGTGAACTGATTGCTAATTTATCACATGATTTACGGACACCTTTAACGAAAGTAAGAGCACAATCCTATTCAATTAGTAAAGAGGCATTATCAGAGGACGGGAAGCAGGCATTAAAGGCTATGGAAACATCCATAGTGAATATTGATGCTTTAATTGAAAATTTGATGTCCTACACATTGCTTATGGCAAGTAAATATAAATTTGAACCGAAAGACATCAATGTGATTCGATTTGTGCGGGAACACCTAACGACATGGTACCCAGTTTTTGAGCGAGAAGGTTTCACCATCGATATTGAACTGCAGGCATTTGAACCAGTTGAATGGCGTGTTGATCCATTATGGTTAGGACGAGTATTTGATAATATTTTCCAAAATATACTACGTCATGCGAATAGCGGGAAATATATAAGCGTGAAAACGGTATCGACGGAGAGTTATACAGCATTTATTATTGAGGATCATGGGCAAGGAATGAAAAATGAATCAAATGCAAAGGGTGCGGGAATTGGCTTATCGATTGTTGATGTCATGATAAGGGGCATGCATCTAGAATGGGACATCCATTCCGATCACTCCGGCACAAAAGTCATCATAAAGAATTCTGCGAAGCTTGAGAAATAAATGCTTCGCAGAATTTTTTATGTTAGAAATATTTTTTAAACAAAATTTAAACTTGGCCCATACCTGTTTTTAAACTTCCCTTTTTATGATAGTTAAAGAGGTGAGGACATTGGAATATATCGTACAAACACAAAACTTATCAAAAAGCTTTGGGAAAGAGCAAGCTGTATCAAATTTGAACTTACAAATACGTAAAGGTGAAATATATGGATTTTTAGGCCCAAATGGGGCAGGTAAAACGACTACAATTCGAATGCTTCTTGGTTTAATGAAGCCATCTTCGGGAACAATTAAAATCTTTCAAAAGAATATTACCAAGGAACGCATCCAAATATTAGCGAAGGTTGGTTCATTAGTAGAAAACCCTTCCTATTATCCGCACTTGACGGCATATGAGAATCTGGAGGCACTAAGAAAAATACTAGGTGTACCGAAATCTCGAATCGATGAAGTTCTGGAAATTGTCCGTTTGAAGGAAGCTGCCAACAAAAAGGTAAAAGGTTTTTCTCTAGGAATGAAGCAACGTCTTGGTATTGCAGCTTCTTTACTACATCATCCTGAATTACTTATTTTAGATGAACCAACGAATGGTCTCGATCCTTCAGGGATTATAGAAATTCGTAATTTAATTAAAAGATTACCAGAGGAATATGGCATGACCATTATTATTTCCAGCCATTTATTATCAGAGATTGATCAAATGGCTACACAAGTAGGAATTGTTTCTAAAGGCAAATTGATTTTTCAAGATTCTATTGAGGCGATGCGCCGATTTGCCCAACCAAAGGTTACCTTTAAAGTGAACAATGGCGAAAAAGGATGGCGTTCCTTATTGGCAAATGGCATTAAGGCAGACTATCAAGATGGTGTGATTTTCTTAGAAGAATGCTCAGATGAAAAAGTTGCCCATATTGTCCAAGTTCTTGTTCAGGAAGGTATATCAGTATTCCGAGTGGAGGAAGAGAAACGTTCATTGGAGGATATATTCCTGCAAATGACGATGGGAGAGCAGGGGATATGATGGGAAAGCTGTTAACTGCTGATTTCTTAAAAATCAAGCGCAAAGGATTATGGCTTCTAACGCTCATCGGTCCTTTAGGCGTGGTTGCTCTGCAAATGGTCAATTATGGAGTAAGAAAGGATTATCTCTTACAGCAAAGTGAGGATGATTGGGGCTATTTCATACTAAACGTGCATTCATTTACACCACTTGCCCTTGTCTTGGGCATTGTCATTCTCACATCATTCATGGCGAGCATTGAAAATGAAACCAATGCTTGGAAGCAGCTCATCGCATTACCTGTTTCCAAATTAACCGTGTATTTGTCGAAATTTACGCTGTTAGCTATCTTACTATTTTTGGCTTCAACACTATTAATGCTTTTTACGTTGAGCTTTGGGCTGTATTTAAAATTAGGTGATACCGTACCTTACACGGAGCTAGCTAAATTTAGTTATTTCCCTGCTTTTGCAGCATTGCCTATCTTGGCTCTTCAATTGTGGATTGCGAGTGTAAGTCATAATCAAGGAATCCCTATAACTGTAGGCATTATCGGGGTGATTTTTGCCTATTCTTCCTATGTTCTACCTGATTGGATGATATGGAAATGGCCATCATTGATGAACCATTGGAATGAGCCGATAATCAATGTCTTATTAGGCGTAGGAATTGGTATTTTACTCTATGTAATCGGCATGATTGATTTTACAAGAAGGGACGTGAAATAATGATTGCTTTACTTCAAGCTGAGTGGTTTAAGTTACGTAAATCAAAAATGGTACCGATTATTTTGGCAGGACCCATGATCGGGCTTTTCATTGGTCTATCAGCTAATTTAGAAGACAACATACAGGGGATTGAAATCAATGAATGGTATATTTCTCTGTTTTCGATGAATTTAACATACGCTCTATTATTTTTACCTCTTATTTCAGGTGTTTTTACCAGTCTCATTTGTAGGTATGAACATCAGTCGGGTGGATGGAAGCAGCTTTTGGCACTGCCCGTAACAAGGGGGAAAGTATTTGTAGCCAAATACGTGTTGGTTATGCTGCTTGTCTTGGCGATGCAGATATTGTATTTAGGCTCTGTCTTTGCTGTTGGGATGGTAAAGGGTTACACAGATCCCTTTCCTATAGAAATTGTTTGGAAAAGCATAGTAGGAGGCTGGGTAGCGACCTTGCCATTAGTAGCCTTGCAATTATGGATGTCCATTATGTTTAAAAGCTTTGCTGCACCGTTTGCTGTTAATGTTATATTTACGTTACCTTCTATTTTAGCGGTGAATTCTGAACGTGTTGGTCCATATTATCCGTGGGCTCAACCTTTTTCAATGATGTATATAGGTGGCAAAACAGATGATGTGTTTTTTGTGCCGTGGGAGCAATTGTTAACAGTTGTAGGGGGTGGATTCATCCTGTTTTTCCTTGGAGGTTATTACTATTTCCAACGCAAAGCCATTTAACACCTTAAAGGAGAAATGATATGAGAATGTTGAAACGAAGCTTACGATTTTTAACTGCATCTGTACTGCTAGTAGCTTTAGCAGGATGTGGAGAAGGTGAGGTTGTAAAAGATGCCTCGCAATATACTAGTGAAATAAAAGAAATCAATATTCCTGACGATGTGAAAATTATTGGATTTGGGGAAGCCACACATGGCAATATCGAATTTCAAACGTTAAAAAAAGATTTGTTTGAGACGATGATTAAAAATGAAAATGTCCATGTCTTTGTCTTAGAAGGAGATTTTGGTGGAGCCCAGCAGATTAATCAATTTATCACAAATGGTGCTGGAACAGCAGAGGAAGCTATAAAAGCTTTAGACTATGGCATCTACAAAACTGAGCAAATGGTAGAGTTTGTGCAATGGATGCATGACTATAATCAGACAGTCGATGAACAAGATAAAATTTATTTTTATGGCAATGATATGCAACGCTATGATTACAGCAAAAAAGGGTTGCTTGATTTTTACGCCAAGGTACATGCTGACAATGCGCAGAAATTCACGACTGAGCTAGAGCATGTTTCCAATAAAACGATGAGAGATTTATCAAATAGTCAGCTAAACGAGCTGGATAAAACGATAGATACAATAATTAACGATTTACAATCAAACAAAGTGATATATGAGAAAAAATCATCAAAGGATGACTTCTCCTTTGCTGCACAATACGCACAAATTATGAAACAGCGTACACAATTATTTTTAAATGATGGCAACTACATGAATTTACGGGATCAATATTTAGCTGAAAATTTACAATGGATTGTTGAGTACGAAGCAACACAAGGTCACAATAAAGTATTAATGTCTGCTCATAATGGTCATATTGAGAAAACTTCTGCTTCGATGGCAGGCTATCAATCAATGGGACAATATTTAAACGAGCATTTTAAAGATCAATATTTTGCAATTGGCACAGACTTTGTGAAAAATACATTCCAAGCACAAAATGGGTCTGGTGAACGAAAGGAATACACGATTGAGCATCATAATGCTTTAGTGGATGCCTTTAGTGACATCGATAGCAACATCTTTTATGTGGATTTTGAAGCTGCCAAACAATCGAAGGAGCTGGCGAATATTCTATCCAAAAAGCAAAGAATGGGCAATATCGGTGATGATTTTCGTCCATGGTATAAGCTGACACAAATGCTGTATACCATTAAAATGACGCCTGAGGAAGCTTATGATGGTCTCATTGTTGTGCAGGAAGCAACACCAACAAAAATAATTGATTGAGTTAAATTTAGCAACCTCCATCAAAAAATCTGTTTCCTTCTCCAGTATGATAAAGATGAGGTGAGTAACATGGAGTATAGTCAGGCAACACAAAGAACTATTGCCTATATCGAGGAGCAATTGATGGAACAAATTTCACTTGAATGTCTTCCTAATACTGCTGGCTATTCGAAGTACCATCTAAGTCGTATTTTTAAGCAAGAAACGGGAGTTACGATTGGTGAATACATTCGTATACGCCGGCTAGCCATGGCTGCGAGTTATTTGATGTACTCTAATGAATCGATATTAAAGATTGCATTTACACTTCAGTTTCAATCACAAGAAGCTTTTACAAGAGCCTTTAAAGAAGTTTATGCTGTACCACCAGGTAAGTACCGAAAATTGATGCAATCACTAAATATGTTGGAGGAGGGAAATTACATGGAAACAGTTGAACAGGTTAAAGGTTGGATGTTGAGTGGAGTGAATCCAGAATTATATAAATTTCATACAGATGACAAGGTGTTTCATTCAGGGAAACGTTCAGGCGTATTGTATTCCACAACTGCATCAGCAAATCAGAGGCAATTCGGTACGATGATGCAGGGCTTTCAGGCAACTAACTATAAAGGAAGCGCTTGAAAATGTCATGCTATTTAAAGACGGCAGACGCTACAAAGTGTGGTGCATGGATGCGTATTGACAATGGTACGGGTGATACCATTCAATTTGATAATATGAATCAGCGTTCTGTGACAGGTTCTACTGAATGGAATCACTATTCTATTGTCTTAGACGTACCTGAAGAAGGTGACTCCATTTATTTTGGTGTGTTATTAATTGGTTCGGGTAAGGTATGGGCAGATGGTTTTCGATTTGAGGAGGTAGATGACAAAGTACCCTCTACAAATATGCTTACACAAGAACATTTATCGAATCATCCAACTAATCTAGACTTTTGTATGGAGTAAATCAGACAGCACTAACTAAATCGTGAGATGACTTTTTTGAATTACGTATTGATTACCTCGAATTTGTTAAAGATAACAAAGAGGAGGTGTGAGACAATGGCACAAGAAATTCTTTGTGAAGTCAATAACTGCACATTTTGGGATTCTGGTAACAAATGCACAGCCGAAAAAATTTATGTTGTCAGCCAAAAGGGACAACATGCTTCCAACAGTGAAGAAACAGACTGTAAAACATTCGAACCTGAAACGCATTAATGTAAAAGGGTAGCCATAAATATGGTTACCCTTTTTCCCTTTCTTTATTAATAAATATCCACCTTTTCTTTGTTAAATAAAAGAGCATGTGCATTTTTTACTTTTTCTTCTACATAATCTAACGAGTATTTACCAACGGAATCCGTTAAATCACCAATTGCGCGAGATAAATTATCGATGATTGGAATAAGTTTGTGCAATTCAATGCAGTCTTTGTCTTTGTGCATCTCATCCATGATTTCATAAGCAAGACGCTGAATTTTTCTTAATCGTAATTTTTCAGCTTGCATTGTATCCCCCTTATAGAAGCATTTAAGATGTCTCATTATATGAGCTACAATAAGGTTTCATGAATGCTATTTTTTAGAAGTAATGTTTAGGGCTATGAAGGGCTAGCGCTATTTCCCTTATGCCAGCATCAATTTTGGATTCTTCTACATTCGATACATTTATTTTTAAAATACGTTCATGATAAAATACATCTAAATAATTGCGGTTTATAGGATCCAGCAAAATATTTTGTTGTGCCAAATGTTGAATAAGCTTATTAGTATTCACCTGCCTCGGTAGAACGATATGGCTATGCATACAGATTTCCTTAGAGGATGGATACTCTGCCAGATGAGTTGCTATAGATTGCTGAAGTTGATTCGCTCGGCTTGCATAAGCTTCACTGACTTTCTTTTGATAACGCTCAAACATGCCACTTTTCAAGTAAAGCTCTAATGCAGCCTGAGAAATCATGGAGCTATCAATATCAGTGGTATTTTTATACTGTTGAAAGGTATTAATCAAAACATTTGGTAAAACGGCAAGTCCAATACGTAAGCCAGGAAACATAATTTTAGAAAAGCTTTTTAAATAGATAACATGCTGCTGTGTATCATCTGTATAGATGGGATCTATTTTCGAATTTTGCTCGAAATCCGCTAAATAATCATCTTCAACAATGTAAACATTATATTGATAAGCAAGTTTACGGATTAGATCCTTTGTCTTTTTGCTATAAGATGTACCTAGAGGATTGTGCAGGCGCGGCATCGTGTAAAAAAACTTTATGTCATGTTTGCTGAAAATGCTTTCTAATTCATGTAAATCAATGCTATCCGTTGTTCTTTTGATGCCGATTGCTGGTATTCCATAGGTTTTTAAATAATCCATATATAAATGGTAACTAGGTTGTTCCACTAAAATGGTTGAGCGACCATTTGGAAATGGCATAATACTTAGCAAAGACAAGGATTGCTGGACGCCAGAAGTAATGAAAATATTATCTTCCTTTGTAAACAGTTGATAACTTGTTAATAATTTTTTTGCTTCCTCTATTAATGAAGGTAGGCCTTTTGGTGTTCCATATCTAAATAAATCTGCTTGGTATGTGTCGATGGCTTTGTTAATACAATGCTGAAAATCTTGGTATGGAAAAGCATGCCAACTGGGTGATGATGTAGCAAAATCTATGTAATTTTTCATTTTCGGTTGGATGGGCAGCTGATGATCGACAACATAGTAGCCACTTTTAGGCAATGCATAGATAAGATGCTGATTCTCCAGTTTTTTTAAAGATGTTAAAATCGTACTCTTACTACAGGAAAATTGCTGTGATAACTGGCGAATAGAAGGAAGTTTTGCCCCTGCATGAAGAGAGCCTGTTTGGATTTGAGTCAGGAGCTGAGAATAAATCCATTCATATTTAAGCATATATAACCTCCAGCACATCTGTATCGGTACAGATGTGTTTTTTTCATATCGTCAATGTGTTCTCTTTTTAATACGATAACAATACCGGCCGGAATGATTTGAGAAGGAGCATTATCGTATGTCAGAAAAAAGAAAAGCCTATATAGCAGCGATTTCGTATGCATTTATCATTGGCCTTTCCTTCATGTTTGTGAAAGTTACATTAACAGTGGCGAGTCCAATTGATACATTAGCCCATCGCTTTACGTTTGCCTTTATCGGTATTGTTATTTTAATGGTCTTTCTGAAAAATAAGCTAACAATAAAAAAATATGATGTACTAAAAATTTTACCGTTAGCCATATTGTATCCCATTGTTTTTTTCACTTTACAAGTGCTGGGGCTTGCTAGAATTTCCTCTTCTGAAGCTGGAATTATTCAAGCAACGATTCCTATTTTTACATTAGCACTAGCAGGTTTATTGTTAAAGGAAAAAGCTACTCGTGGACAGCTTGTCTTCATTAGTTTATCTGTACTTGGAGTTATCTACATGCTAATTATGAATGGAGCCAATGCGACTACAGGAAATGTCATCGGAAGTGGATTCATTTTACTTTCAGCCCTTGCTGCGTCGCTTTATAACGTGTTTGCAAGAAGGCTTACAAAGCAATATTCATTACTGACCTTAACGTATGTGATGACACTATGCGGATTTGTCATTTTTAACGGAATGGCTCTTGGAAATCATCTGGTGAATGGTACAATCAATGAATTTTTTCAGCCATTAACACATGTTGATTTTGTCATCGCGATTTTATATTTAGGGCTATTATCTTCGCTCGGTACGTCCTATTTATCCAATTATGCGTTATCTAAATTAGAAGCTTCCCAAATGAGTGTCTTTAGCAATTTTGCTACGCTCATTACAATACTGGCAGGCGTTTTGGTTTTACAGGAAGTCTTTCACCTTTATCACTTTATTGGTGGAATCCTCATCATTATTGGCGTCATAGGAACAAATTATTTTGGGCATAGGAAGGGAGTGCAATGAGAAAATACAGCCTTTTGCTATTAATAAGTTGTATATGGGGCTCTCAATTTTTCTTCGTAGCATTAGTTACGAATGATGTGGGGGCTGTTACTTTATCTTTGTTAAAAGCTTTAATCGGTGCAATCTGCTTAAGTATCATGAGCTTATTTTTGAAAAGAGAAAACTACTTAGCAAATAGTAAATTATATATTGGGATTGCCATTTTTGAAGTAGTGATTCCCTTCGTCCTCATTGCGCAAGGTCAAAAATATGTATCCAGTAGTATTGCGTCTATGCTCATAGCAATGGTCCCCATTATCACATTAATCCTCTTTGTTTTTTTCTTTAACAAAAAAGTTAGTCCGTTTCAAACGGTTAGCATTCTATTAGGCTTTTTGGGGATCATCATTCTTTCTTGGCCAACACAAGGGATGGGTGGTTCAGGCACAGTACTAGGGAATGTGCTGCTACTATTAGCAGCACTGAGCTTTGCATTTTCGTTAATTTTAATGGAGAAGTTAGAGGATGGTTCACCAATCGTTCATATGAGAAATATTTTAGGAATTGCCACCGTGATTTTATTACCAATGGCATTTATCCTTGAACAACCATTACTATTAAGCATAGATGGGATTCAGATCGTTTCCATTGTTATATTAGGCATTTTCCACGCAGGGATTGTGTATATGCTTTATAATCTTTTAATTAAAAGTGAGGGTGCTTTATTTGCCTCTTTTAGTAATTATATTGTTCCCATAGTAGGTGTTCTACTTGGATATTTGATGTTGAAGGAACCGTTATTAATCCAACATTTCATAGGGATATGCATTATTCTTTGTGCTCTTTTGTTGTCGAAAGAGCGGGTTGTTGAAAAGAAACAAGAAGTGGGGAATATCAAAGAAGTGAACTTAGGTTATAAAAAATCACCTCGATAGTGTACGAGGTGATTTTGCCATTTTTTCGGAAATGTAACAATGAAGGCAGCCCCTTTAGCAAGTTCACTTTCTAGGGCGATAGTGCCTCTATGTGTTTGGACAAGGTTATAAACAATTGCCATGCCTACTCCAGTGCCTTCTGAAGAAGTATCTGTGGTTGTTCTGCGATAATACTGTTGGAATAGTTTATCCTGCATATCGAGAGTCGTACTGCTCCGCAATCATTAATGCTGATAGCAAATAGTGAATCATCAGATATCACAGTTAAATTAAAGGGATTAAAGATAGAAAAAAATACTAAGGACTCAATGGAGGGGAGAATTGGGGAAGCAGAAAATAGGGTAGAGTTAAAAAATAAGGCAGGAATAATGAATGTGAAATAATAGAAATGTATGACAAGCTCGAAATAATTCAGAGTTTGTCATACAAAATAGTATATTTTAATGTTGCTTTATTTTTATTTTTAAAATCAATTTATGATAAAGTGACAAAATTATATAGGCTATCATAGAAAACAGACCAATGACAATTAAACTTACAGTGAAAGCATGAATATAATTTAAGAAAGAAGCGCTCTCTAAACTTGTTCCTATATGATAAGAAAATACTATACTAATACCTGCGACTGCTAAGGAATTTGCTAAGTACATAAAGGTTGTAAATAGACCAGCAGCAACCCCCATATGAATCTTTGGAATGTTACCCAATATGGCATTTGCTAAAGGTGTTGTAGCAAGACCAAGTCCAAGGCCATAGATGAATAAAAGGATTATTGCATCCGTGCTGAGTAAATCATATTGCTTCATCCATAAGAAAAAGACAAGTAAAAAAGTACACATACTCATACATAATGCACCCATTTTTAAAACAATAAAACCATATTTATTAATAATTTTTGAAGAAACAATGGACGTTAAAAAGAATCCAATTCCTATTGGTAGAAAAACTAAGCTCGTTTCTCCTGTATCATACTTTAGACCATATTGTAAAAAGTAACTAAGGATAAAGAAAAAAGCAAACATACTTAAGTAAATAGATAGCACAGAACAAATGCCAAATACAAAAGGGCGATGCTTAAATAAACTTAGGTCTACGAGAGGTGACTGTTGAAGTTTTTGCTTAAATCGCTCAAGATAAATGAACAAAATAAGTACAACAAATGAAAGCAGTAGACAGCTAAAAATCCAAGTTTGCCATCCTTGTTGTTGGACTTCGGATAAAGGATAAATAAGTAGAAATATACTAACCATTAATAAAATTGAACCCATCCAATCAATATGATTGGATTTCTTATCCGTTGACTCCGGTATAAAAGGGAGCAAAAGGAGTACTAGCATGCCAATTGGAACATTGAAAAAAAATACAGTTCGCCAACCGCCGTTAAATAGATTCCAATGAACTAATAATCCTCCTAATATTAAGCCAAAGGTAAAGGCTACTCCAATGACAGCACCATACAAGCCGAAAGCTAAATTTTTTTCTCTAGGCGGAAAAATTTCCTGGATTGTTGATAAAACTTGAGGCTGAATAAGGGCTGCGGCTAAGCCTTGAACAAATCGAATCCCAACTAATAGCAATGGGCTTGAAAGAATTCCCCCTAGGAAAGCAGTAAGGGTAAAGAACAATACGCCAATCCATAATATTTTTTTTCTACCGTAAATATCACCTAGTTTGCCTCCAATTATTAAAGCAGTTGCAAGGCCAACCGAATAGCCTGAAAATATTAATTGAGCGTGAGAAAACGATATATGCAAGTCGTTTTGAATTGCAGGTAATGCAATTTGTATCATGTAAGTATTTAAGGAGATTAATAATGTTGGAAGTAATATCACAGCTAATGCCAACCATCTATATGAATAGAACGTGCTTGATTTTTCTGATGAAATTGGATTCATAGATACTCCCTCCTTTTAATTGATTGGTTGTCAGTCAAAAATAACTTTAGTGATTTGGTAAAGCTGGATGATACGCGACGACTATATTTTTCGTATCATTATTTTGATAGATACAACAGTCAACCTCATAAACTTCTTTTACTAATGCAGGTGTTAGTAGCTTTTCGGGCTTGCCATGTGTTAGTATTCGACCATTTTTTAATACATATAGATATTCGCAATACATAGCAGCAATAGATAGATCATGTAATGCGGCCAGTGTACCAATTTGTAATGATTGCACTAGTGATAAAATTTGAATTTGATATTTAATGTCTAGGTGATTTGTAGGTTCATCCAAAATTAAAAACTTTGGTTCTTGAGCTAAGGCACGTGCGAGAATGACACGTTGTTTTTCACCACCAGAAAGATAAGAAAAATGTTTTAAAGCATAATGCTCTAAGTTTACTTTTCGTAATATGTTATCCACAAGTTCAATATCATTTTTTGTATCTGATTCCAACATTTTTTTATGTGGTGTTCTCCCCATCATCACCATATCACGTACAGTAAAGTCAAAATTGGAGTTGTTAAATTGCCCAACGACCCCCATTTTTTTCGAGATTTCTTTTGGAGAGGATTTAACAATATCTATATCATCTAAAAAAATCTTGCCACTAGTGGGTTTTATGACTTTATAAATGTTTTTTAATAGGGTGGATTTTCCACAACCATTCGGTCCAATAATGCCAACAAATTGTCCCTCTTTCACCTTTAGCGAAATACTTTTGATTATTTCAACATCAGATACTGTGAATGAAACGTTTTCCACATCTAATTCCATATTAGTTACCCCCAAAACCATATTTCTTTTTTATTAACATGTGCATAAATACTGGGGCACCTAATAATGAGGTCACGATGCCAATTGGTAATTCGCTGTTAGGAATGATTGACCTTGCTAATAAATCTGTCCATATTAAAAAGATGGCCCCTACTAAAATAACAATAGGTAGTAGTTGGTGATGATTCGAACCTGTAAAGATGCGTACAATATGTGGGATAATAAGCCCAACAAAGCCAATGATTCCACAAGTTGAAACTATAATGCCTGTCAAAGCAGCAGAAATAACTAAAAATACTTTTCGATAAGTATTTATATTAATACCTAGTGTCATAGCAGCATCATCTCCCATAAGCATTGCATTCATAATCCGCCATTGAGAGAGGAAAAATACAGCTATAATAATAATACTAGTAGCAATTAAAGGCAGGTCATCCCAATCAGCAGTGGCCAAACTTCCCATTGTCCAAAATGATACTGAACGTACACCTTCCGCATTCTTCGCAAAATATATAAATAGATTAGATAGAGCGGTAAATAGTGCATTGACAACAGTTCCGGCTAGAATAAGTTTAATAACAGACATTTTTTCTCCAATGCTTGATAGCAGCAAGACTAGAAAAGTTGCCAATAAAGCACCTAGGAATGCCCAAATCATTAAATTTGATTCTCCAAAAAGGCTGAACTGATATCCTAATATGATAGAGAATGTTGCACCTAGTGAAGCACCTGAAGAGATACCAAGTAAATAAGGATCTGCAAGTGGATTCTGAATGGTTGCTTGCATCACACTACCACAAAGTGCCAAACCACTCCCAACGAATAGTGCTAATAAAACTCTAGGAAAACGAATTTGCCAAATGATTTCGAGTGTCATTTTAGAAATAGTTGTATCTATATGACCTATATTTATTCCTGTAATTTGATATAAAACAATTTTGCAAGAATCAAGAAAGGGTATACTGACTTGTCCTATGGAAACAGAAGCAATTATTGAAAGGAAAACTAGCACTATCAAAAATAGAAGTAGGGTAAAAAAAGAAAATTTACTTTTGAGCATTTTTTATCACCCCAGGGTGGATAAATTCAGCTACTTCTTCATATAATTCAGCAATCTCAATGCCACCATTTATAGCCCCTGTATATTCTACGGCCATAACTTCATTATTTTGAATGGCTTTTACAGTTCGAAGCTTTTTATCATTCATTAAATTATTTTTTGTCTTTTCTTGATTAGGCTCTTGGAATTCTGTGATGATAATTTTATCTGGATTTGCTGCAATAATTGCCTCTGTTGAAAGTTCAATATAGTCTTCTTTCGAAAGTTCTAAATATGTAGCTCCAGCACCTTCAATCATCTCGTCAATCATGGCCCATTTTGGTGAGAAGTAGAAATACTTTCCTCTAGCTCCACTTATCAATAGAACAGTAGGCTTTTCCTTAGAATCTTTAACTTTAGAAGTAATGGCATCTATGCGTGTTTGTTGTTCAGTCAGATATTTATTTGTTTTATCTTCTATATTAAAAACCTTCCCGAATGTTTGAATTTCCTCAAAGTAAATATCTATACTACGTCCTATTGTAAAGTTGGTAGAAGAAACAACAGGAATTCCACGGTTGTTCCAAGATGGAATACTTCCAATTAATTCCTCACGAAATGCAGAAGCAATAGAGTAGATTAAATCAGGTTCTAAAGCCATGATAGCCTCCTTAGATGGCCACATTTCACTAACTAAAGGTAGTTTTTCAATCCCATCTTTGTAGTTTGAATTTGTTAAATCACTATATGCAAATCCAACGACTTTTTCTTGCTGTCCAAACTTAACTATTAACTCTGCGACAGCTGAACCGATGACCATCACTTTCTCTGGAGCATTGGGGATAGTCTGAGAGATTTTCTGTCCTTCATATGTGTAAGTATCTAGTGTTACTGGATAGTTTCCACTAATAGTTGTATTGTCTTTTTTCTCAGAAATAGTTTCCTGTGATTGTGCACAACCTAGAATCAGCAATAGAAGTGTGAAACTTAATAGAGAAAGGGTCTTTTTTAACATTTAAATCCTCCTAAAAATTAGTATTTGACTGACAGTCACTCAATAATGTTTCACAATATTTCTTCTCACTCTGATAATTTGACTAGTTATTAGTCAAATGCTTAAATGAAAAAAGGGGGTAGTTCAGAAAATGATTAGAGTAACAAAAAGTGCATCAGAACGACGAAATGAGATTTTAGATACAGCAGAGTCTCTTTTTAGTGAAAAAGGTTATGAAAAAACCTCAACTACTGATATAACCAAAAAGATGGGAGTAGCACAGGGAACGCTGTACTATTACTTTAAATCCAAAGAAGCATTGGCAAATGCATTAATTGATAGGCAACTTAAAGGAATAAAGCAAGAATTTACAGAAGTCATCTATAATGAGACACTTACGGCGTATGAGAAAATTGCATGGATTTTTGTTTATGAGCTTGATGATCCAACAGGCCATGTCGAAATCTTTAAATATTTACAACATGATAGTAATGCTACTCTGCGTCAAATATTACATGTACAAACAATTTGTCAGTTTACGCCACTCCTAACAGATTTAAATATACAAGGCAATAAAGAGGGGCTCTTTCGCATTGAAAATCCAACGCTAGTAGCAGAATTTTTTCTATCGACAATCCATCATTGGGTAGATTCATCGTTATTTAAATGGAATAAAGATGAGCGTATTGCTAGAATTAAAGCCATTCAATCTACATTCGAGCATTTATTCGGAGTCCCTCATGGAAAATTTGATTTATCCCTCCTAAGACAAACTGTGAAAGTTAAATTTAATTATTGAGTGAAAGCATCTTAAATGATAATCAATATCAATTAAGATGCTTTTATTATAATTATTGACTGACAACCTGTCAAATTGTTTTTATTAGATTGAATCTACAAATGATATGAAGTTAACGCATAAAATTTTGGAAATGGAAACTTCTAAGTATAGTAACTGTTTGTTATTATTTTTAAAGTACAGCAAGTATGATGCAAATTTTCTATCATACTTTTTTAATTAGGGAGGACAACAATACGATGGAGAAAATTTTCCAAGAAATATTAGAATTGATCAAATTTACGGATAAAAGGATTGTAATCGGTATCTCAGGTCATGGGGCTGCTGGAAAAACAACGTTTGCTCAAAAACTTATACATGCTTTAGATCAAGATGAAGTGAATTATATGAATACTGATCCGTATATTGTGGATTCGGATATTCGCAAACAAACAATGCTTGATTATACATATCAAAATGAGCATCATCGTTTTAAAATGACGGCTTGTCATCCCGCTGCTCATCATCTGCCATCATTGGAGCGAGATGTTCAGATGATAAGAGCAGGACTCGATTTAATGACAATCGATACCCATTATATGAAAAGCACATTAATTTCTTCAAAAAAACAGATCACGATAGTAGAAGGAATGTGTGTAGCATTTATAGATCCGGAGTTATTCGATTTAAAGATTTATTTTTATACGGATGGGGCTACAGAGCTTAAGAGAAGATCGGGTCGTGATGTGCTTGAAAGAGGGACAGATATAAATTATTTAAAACAATCACATGATGAGCGACGTATTCAATATGAATTATTTATGCATCCAATATTTTGATATGGTTATTAAAACACAGGATGATGAAATCTTTATTGAAAAAAATATACTTGTAAAATAAACAAGAGCCTTCCGCTATTTGACTAGTGGAAGGCTCCTAACTTTAGTATTGAAATTTTACACGAACAGTAGCATCAATAGTGATTTGTCCCTGTTCTATAGGCGTAACTCCCGAGGAAACAGCCATAGAGCGATAAAGTATCGGTGTTAGCCTGCTCTTCCACAATTTCTATAGGAAGTGGTTGCAAAGGCAGGTGCATCGTTTCTGCTATTGTTTTCGCCTTCAATTGAGCATTCTGTAGCGCTAAACTTAATGCTTGCTGATAATAAGCATCGGTATGGTCCATTTTGAACTGAATGTTGGCAATTCGATTGGCCCCATTTTCTACAGCTGTATCAATGATTAAGCCCAAATTATTGGTATTCGCTACGTTGACGGAAATCGCATTGACTACTTCATAGCCATTAAAAATTTGTTTGCCATCTTCAAAATTATATAGTGGTGTGATCCTATAACTAGCAGTTTGAATTTGATCTCTTGGAATACCAAGTGCAATGAGTGATTGTATAACTTGATTCATAAACGTCGCATTTTCCTGTTGCGGACCTTGTACATTGTTGCCCTGTGTTTGGACTTCAATTTGTATTTGTGTAGAGCTAGGAGTAGCCATTACCTGTCCATTCCCGGTTACAGTCATAGTACGTGATGGATGATGATGTGCTTGTTGATTGACCTGTGCATAGTACATCTAATACCACCTTTCATAGGTTATATAATCATGCTATGCAAAAACATTTATGACTTGTTTAGTTTCTTTAAAAATTTGTCATGGAGCTTTGTGAATAAAAGTAAAGTTAAAATAGTTCCGAGCAAGGCCAAAAACATGTCCCATTGAGCATCCCATCGATCTCCTTGCATTCCTAAAAAATCCTTTGCTCCTTTACTACCCTTCGAGATTCTTGTACTTAACCATTCAATGATTTCATAAAAAGCTGCAATTGCGAGCAGAATACTGATTGTAATACCTGTAAGCCAAGCTCCTTTTACAAGTGGTGTTTTCCTGATTAGTATTTCCCTTATTACGATGGCTAGTAAACCTTTTAAAAAATGGCCAAAGCGATCATAGTGATTACGTTGTAAATGAAATTCTTCTTTTATCCAATTAAAAAGAGGGACTTCCGAATAGGTATAATGCCCACCTATAAAAGTAAGGATCGACAATAGAGCAATGATGATATAAGAAAATGTGGTGAAACGGAACTTATGATAGATACAAACAACGACTGTTATTGCCACAATTCCTGGACTAACTTCAGCTAGCCAATCTAAATAGGAGGATGGTTTTATAACAGACCAGATGAAAACAATTAAAACGATAATAAGTAAGATGACGTGTATTTTAAAATGTTGCCTCGTAGTCATAACAACAACTCCCTTTGTTCCACAGTATGGGAGATGGGGAATTTGCTTATTCAATATCGGTTTGTGGACAAAAAGAAAAGCGTCTAGTTGACGCTTTTTTCTAGCCAATTAGATCATTTTTAAAAGCGCCTCTACGCCAGTCATTCCTTCAGTAATACCAAGCTGCTCTGCTTCATATGTTACGGATTCTAATGGAGCTGTTAATAGCTCATCAATCGTTTTTACGCCTACTGCACGACCAGCAATAATTCTACGATCAACTAAGCGACTATTTAATAGGCCTACATCTAAAGCGCCACACATAATGTAGCCTGTATCATTAGAAATGGTTAGTAATGTTGTTTTAGGTAATTGAACAACTACTGCTGTGAAGAAATGCCCTTTAATCATAATAGGTTCAATTGTCACCATTGAAATCACTCCTTTTCTCTATATACATATGGTGATAACTAGCAAGGTGTTCGACATTTTCATGAAAAAAATCATTACTAACCATGTTGCTAGATGTATAAGGATGAAAGTGAAAAGGATGGATGATTAGTGGAAGCATGGGAGGCACTTTATTTATAACAAAAAAGAAATCTACTCTGATGAATAGATTCCGTTATTCTTTATCTTGTATAAGAAAGCAAAGCTGTTTGCTTAAAATTGTTTAATGCATTTGTTGCCTCACTTTTAGAACTATACTCAAACATGCGATAAGTATTTTCTTCAAATACAGTAATAACCCACATATATGTCATCCCTTTCGTTGTGTTACATAACATTTTATTTTTTATAAAACTGTTATATATCAATGTTGATTTTATTTTACATCAATAAAGAAAAAAATAAAGTACTATTCAATGATTTTCACATAATGTTCAAAATTATAAATAATGCTTAAAATTTTCTTGAAATAATTAAAAGGAGAAAACAGACAGTCCTATACAAGTATATTTCATTGCAATTCGTAAATAGTAAGTTGACGGAGTTCTGTGATTACGGACTTGGGAGGTGATGCTATGACACGTATTTATGTATTCATTTTTATGGTTTTCTTTTTAATCATCTCGGGATTTTTAGTGCAGGAAGGATACGCAGATAAAGGTCGTCCTTATTATGAGGAGACAGGTGAAGTTGTTTGGGATATCAATACAGAGGATAAAATTGTTGCACTCACCTTTGATGATGGTCCACATCCTAAATACACAGCGGCTGTGCTTGATTTATTAGCAAAATATGATGCAAAAGCCACCTTTTTTATTATTGGAAAAAATGCAGAAAAATATCCAGAGATTGTTTTACGTTCTTATACAGAAGGCCATGAATTAGCAAATCATACGTATACACATCCATTTAAAATTTCCATCAAAAAATTGCATGAGGAGCTTCAACAGACAAATGACACGATTTATAGTATTACTGGTTTTTCCCCAGTTTTATTCCGTCCCGTTGGTGGAAATTACACGGATGCTATGATTAATGCTGCTGTTAAGGACGGCTACAAGGTTGTGATGTGGTCTTGGCATCAGGATACGCAAGATTGGAAAGAGCCGGGTGTAAAGAAGATTGTGCAAAAGGTGATGAAGGGGACAAAGCCTGGAGATGTTATTTTATTTCATGATGGTGGTGGAAACCGTACACAAACAATTAAAGCACTAGAAGAAATAATCCCTGCATTAAAAAAACAAGGCTACACATTTGTTACAATATCCGAGTTGATTGAAAGCAAACAGCAACAAGAGCAAGTTCAATAATGAAAAATGAGCCATCTCAACAAGGTTTGAAATGGCTTCTTTTTCATTTAAATAAAAGGTTTGAGTTAGAAGAAAATAATTGGAGCCAGCGCAATACCTAAAATTGTTCCTAAAGCAATTCCATAGCCAAAACCTTCTCCTCCATACCCTCCAAATCCCCAAAATCCTAAACCGTAACCACTATATCTTCTATCAGGTAGAATCCATACCTGTCTTCTATCTACCCTTGTGATTTCTCCAACATGTACTTTACCAGATGAATCCGAGATTCGAACACGTTTACCATGATATTTACAGCAAAGACTATAAGCATCAGTTGGATTCACACATATCCCCCCTTTCGATGTCATTACAAGCTAATATATGCGATTTAATGCATTTATCACTAGCCGATTGTCTATTCAAGACATATGCTGTGAAGAGGTGATGATATGGCTGTTGTGTCAACAGATAAGTGGTTAAATGAATTTATAAGTGCCAGAAAATCCACTAGAAAGGATGAGCTAACTAGCTTACAATGCTCGATTCTTTGTGATCGTTTAGTCAATCTATTTCGAGATGGGCTTCCCGAAGAAATTCACTATACATTACAGCAACAGGGGCTTTTTTTACCGCATGAGGAAGTCGATGTTGAAAAATTAAAGAAGCACAATGTGTGGGACTGCGTACAGCAGGAGTTTCTATACTTACAGAGGAAATGGAATGGACCATCAATACCTATTTATATTTTTCCGATTACTCAGCAGCAAACGATGACCAATAAAAATGGTGTCGCTTATCCTCATTCGCTTTTTTTATTTGTTGGTGATTTAGAAAAGCAGGAACTTCAAGCTTTACTAGCTCATGAATATAACCATGTTTGCCGTATACACATATTAAGAAAAACTTTAGAGGATATGACTTTATTGGATTCTCTTATTTTAGAAGGATTAGCAGAAGATGCGGTGAAGGAATTATACGGAGAAAAGTGGATAGCTCCTTGGATACAATCCTACTCAGATAAAGAACTTTTAGCTTTATGGAAGACTCATTTTTTACCGAATTTACAACTTCAAGGAATCGAACAACATGGCCCATTTCTATACGGGGGGGACCTCCCACCTTGGATAGGCTACTATATTGGCTACAAAATTGTGCAGTCATATAAAATAAATCATTCATGCCACCATCCTTTGTTCATTTCAAGCCAAGATTTACTTGTTGGTTCGAATTTTCCGCTACAATAGTGAAAAGGAGTGATTGTTGTGTCCAATGAATTAAAAAATGTATTATTACCAATCGTAGATTCAGCAACAAAGGTGTTAATTGTTGGATCGATGCCAGGAAAACAATCGTTAGAGAAACAGCAATATTATGGCAATCCACGCAATCACTTTTGGCCCATTATTGGTGAGTTATTAGAGACAGCGATTCCAGATGATTATACAGAGAGAATAGCCTTATTAAAAAGCAATGCAATCGGTCTTTGGGACACGATTGCAACTTGTGAGCGTGAAGGAAGCTTAGATGCAGCGATTCGCAATGAAAAGCCTAATGATTTTCAAACTCTTTTTGAACAATATCCTACTATCCAATTAGTGCTTTTTAATGGAGCGAAAGCATTTGAGGTTTTTAAAAAGCATATTGGCTTAGAGCTTTTAGATGGACGAGCCTATAAAAAAATGCCATCAACAAGTCCAATACCAGGAAAAAACATTAAATCCTTCACTGAAAAGCTAGAGGATTGGCGGATTATCCAATCCTATTTATTCTAATCAACAGGGCGAGATTAGCGTGATGAAGTAGCTGCCTTGGGGTGAATAGCATTCCTTGTGCTTTTAAACCATTGATAGAAGAGAATATACACAAGTAGGATTTCAATAGCATCTCCACCGTAGTACATGATCTTAGCACCTAGTTCTGCCTCTGAGGTTGGTACATGATGAGGCGGATTTGCAAAAATAAATTTTGCCAATATGGCATGAGCTGCTAATGCTATTACTAATGTAAGGGATCGAAAGACATAAGAGTATGGATGTGGGGCAGGATCAATATAAATAAAGGCAATGGTGAACAAATAACCCGCTAGAAAAATGTGAAGATGAATGAATACATACAGTAGTATATGTTCATGCATCAAGTTGAAGAGTGATGTTGTATAGAGTAACCATAAGCCACCTACATTTAAAATAGATGCAATAATTGGATGACGAATAAAACAAACATACGGTTTTTTTAATATCCGAGAAAGAGTACGTGCGTTGTCCACTGGTAAGGTTCTTAACAGTAGTGTTATGGGTGCTGCTAATACCATAAGTAATGGGGCAAGCATGCCAAGCAATAAATGCCCTATCATATGTGCGTCAAAATGGATATGACTAAGAGAAGCCAATGGGCCAACTAATGTAATAAGAGCACAGACATTCCCAACAATCCAACAGATAGTACGAAAATGAGGCCATTGTTTTTTATGTTGATTCGAAATAATAACAGCGAGGATATACAATATAAGAGCGATAAAAAATGGCAAAGCGAGTAGTAGCTGAACCATGATGGGAAAGTTTTGAGCATGAGCTTCATGAGCATGCAAGATGCGTCACCTCCTATCGTCCTTTTTGATTTGTTTGTAGTAATAAGACAATACCGATAACAATTAAAAGAGCCGCTAGTATGTTCCAAATGATATCATAGGGAAGTATTTCAACGTTGTAACGAATTTGATGCAGGTTCATGAATTTATGTTGTATGATTCCGTCGTAAAGCTGAAATACTCCAGCTCCAAGAAAAATACCGCCTAGCCATCTTTTTAGCCAAAATCCATGTTTTCTATGTAGGTCAGCCAATAAAAAAGCAGATCCAATCGTAGCAAAAAAGCTGAATGCATGAAATAAACCATCTGAAACTAACCCAACAGCAGCTGTAGATTTATCATAGAAATGATGCCAATGTAATAATTGGTGAAAAATTACCTCATCTATAAATGCCACAATCCCAAGCCCGAATAAAATCCCTGTCCACATGTTACGCTGCTTATACTGAAAGCGGTTTTCATGCTTATGTTTTTGTTCTTCATACATTTTCGTCATATCCAATCCTATCACCTCAAGCTGAATTTCTTTTAGTCTACCCCTGGTGAGCTCTTAAACAAACATCCCCCCAAAAACAGTTGTTTGTCAGGGGGAAGCTATGATTATTGCCAGCTATTATAGTAAGAACCAGCAGGACTGTAAAAGAATTTGAAGTGATGCTTCTCAGCTAAAGCACGGCTTTTTGATTCATCTTCAAAACCAATTGTCATCACCTGTGTACCAAATTTATTGCGTATGTGGACAAGCTTTTGCATCATATCGAGTGACCATTCATCTTTTCCTACCACAGGATAAGAAAAATCCTCCCACATAATAAAGTCAACATATGGCGCTGTATAATCGGCAAGTGTTTGAAAGCCCCAATTTTGAGCAACAGATAAATCGGGATGACGTTTTTTGATTTGTTGGATAAAAGATAACATGGCTTCATTTTGCCACTTTTGCTCATCTTCAGGTAAATAAGAATTGATATTACCGACCGTATCTAAAAACACGCCGTCTAAGCCTTTCTGAACAATTTGCTTCTTGATTTCTGCTAGTAAAATGTCTTGATAGTGCGTAGAAGTCATATCCATTAAATAAGAATCCCATTCAGCAAAATACATTTTTTCACCCTGTTTGTCTCGATAAAAGTCTTCTTCTTTCAATTGATGATAAAGTGCTGTATTCCATTTGTCTGCCTCCATCGCATTTATATAGCCATACACTAAAGTACCGCTTTTTTGAGCATTGACGATATACTTCTGTTGCATTTCAATTGGTTCTACAATCACTAAATCTAACTTCATCATGCTCTTGCCAATGGCATCATTGCCTTTATCTAAGTAGTATTTGTAATCTTTCACATCAGCAAGTTTTGCTTGGATACTAGTGGAAGGAGATACTGGATTTTTAGCAAGCAGCATCCACATACCCCCTGCGATAAGCATGGCTAGTAAGGGTAACAATAATTTTTTCATAAGGACTCCTTTTTGAAAAATATCCCTTCCATTATACAGTAATAGGAAATGGATTGCCTTCGATAAATGGGCAATGGCTCAACGGTTAATCGCCCTTTTACATATATTGAATAATGTAAAAGGAGGGTTTGTGTGTATAATAATCCATTTAGAGAAGATAATTTTAGAAGACCTGGTTGGGGAGATTATAATGATTTTGAAACAACGTCATTTGGGCCAAGTCATTTCGGACCCCCTCCAGCAGGACAAATGCCAATGAGCACACCACCAGGTTTTTCGCCACCTATCCCAGCTTGGCGAGTAGGATCAAGTGGTATACGTTCCTGTTTGTTTAGAAATACGTATATTTGGATGAATAGTGGTAGAAGTTTTTGGTTTTTCCCAACAGCTATAGGAAGGGAAATCATTGCTGGCTTCCGATGGAGTCGAAGATATGGCTGGTATTTCCGTACCATTTCAAGAAATCAAATTCGCTCCTATGAATGTTTTAGATAGACTAGGGAGTTTAATTTTTAAAAAAATGATGTTACAATGACGGTAACGATAAATGAAGGGAAGATGGGTGGCTAATGAATAACTAATCTTAATTTTTGTATAGGAAATTTTATATTTCACGAACAACAAAAATAGGATTAGTCTGCCCATTTTTCATAATAATTGCTTTATATTAGCAAACAGCTGCTGATATTTAGCTACTCCAAAGATTGTTTTCATAAAGATTTTGGAGCTTATTTGAGTATGATATTGTAGCGACTAATCCTTCCAAATTAATTGGAGGGATTTTTTTGTCCCTCCAACTGGAGAGGATGGATAATATGAAGGAACTTTTAAAATTACAGGATATACGTTATGAAATAAAGGATACATTACTATTTGAGCATGTGACAGGCACAGTAAAACAAGGTGAGGTCATCGGCATTATAGGGAGAAATGGTACTGGGAAATCGACATTATTACAATTGATTCGAGGTGCATTATTGCCCACTAAGGGAGCAATACAGGAGTCACAGGCTTTAAAAATTTCATTTGTTGAACAGGAGCTAGCTCATTTTGACAAACTAGAAATATCCGCAAGAGAGGCTGATCTGCTGGCTAAATGGCAGGTACCCAATGTGTCATTTGCAGCGTTAAGTGGGGGAGAAAAGCTGAAAATGCGTCTTGCAGAAGGTTTTTCTCAGAATGCGCAAATTTTATTACTTGATGAACCCACTAATCATTTAGATGAACAAAGTACCGCATTTCTCATGAAACAAGTACAAAACTATAAGGGGACGATCATTGTGGTATCACATGATCGCTATTTTTTAGATAAGGTTGCTACAAAAATCTGGTCTATTGAGGATAAGCGTCTTATTGAACATGAAGGCAATTATACAAGCTATATGACTGAAAGAGAGCACCGAAGATTAACACAACAGCGTGCCTACGAGAAGCAGCAAAAAAACATTGACCGGATTGAGGCTCAAATGTCGGAACTGACGTCTTGGTCACAAAAGGGCCACGCTCAGTCAACAAAACTGGAAGGCTTTAAGGAGTACCATCGTGTGAAAGCAAAGCGTTTAGATTCGCAGGTGAAATCTAAGAAAAAGCGATTAGAAGCAGAGCTTGCAAAGACAAGAGTGGAGGCGGTGGAGCCAGAAGCAGAGATTCGTTTTTCTTTAGGCACGAATCAACGAGTTGGCAAGCGCTTACTGGAAATCAAGCACGTATCTTTAAAATTTGGTGAACGCACGTTATTTAACGATGTTAATATTACTGCTCAATTTGGAGATAAGATAGCCATTACAGGAAAGAATGGCAGTGGAAAAACAAGTTTTTTAAAAGTACTTTTAGGCAAGCTAGAAGCTGAGGGTGAAGTATGGCTATCACCAGCTGCAAACATTGGTTACCTGACACAGGAAGTATTTGATTTACCACTTGATCAGACACCAGAGCAATATTTTTATCAAGACACATTTGAAGAGCGTGGAAAAGTCCGCAACTTGATGAAGAATCTAGGATTTACACAGGCACATTGGACATCCGCCATAGGCAAAATGAGTATGGGAGAGCGCGTAAAGTGTAAGCTGATGGCCTATATTTTAGAGGATAAAAATGTTCTTATTTTAGATGAGCCGACAAATCATCTTGACCTACCTTCACGTGAGCAGTTAGAGCACACACTTGCCCAATATAAGGGGACATTGCTTGTCGTCTCCCATGATCGATACTTTCTAGAAAAAGTTACGAATAGTGTTTGGGAGCTTCACAGTCAGCACCTCGAGAAAAAATGGACAGAAGTTACACCTGAAAAAGTGGATGATACAGCGGCACTTCGTTTAAAGCTAGAAACGGAAAGGCAAGAGATTTTAGGCAAACTAAGCTTTCTAACAGCAAAAGATAAGGACTACGCAATGCTTGACCAGAAGTTTAATGAGCTGACGAAGCAGATCAATGAGCTTCGATAATTGAAACGTTTAAGTTAACCTTTTCCAGGGGAAAATATGGAGAGAAATGGGGGTTAACATGATGAAAAAGGTAGTATTTCTCTTTTTATTGTTAAGCATTTGTAGCATAAGTGCTTGTGCTGAACGGGATAAGAATGATCAAGAACATGAGAATGAAACCGATACATCTGTAACACAGTCTAATATGGATGAAAGTGATATTGTTCAAGTACAAACTGAAGCTCTTCAACAAATAAAGGAGCAGATTCATTTTGATGTACCAATAAAAATGCCAACAACGTTACCTATTGCAGAGGGTGCATTTTTAACAGCTACAACAAGGACACAGGGCGACCAGGTTGAAGTTATCTTTTATGAGAGCAAAGAGAATATGCCAATTAATGATATTCGATTAAAGAAGTCAGCGACTGTTATTGGAAGATTGCTTGTCAAGCAATATAAAAGTATGGAAGGTGCAAGTACACAGATAGCATTTGATAATTTTAATCAAAATGGTGGGCAAGAGGTTGAGCTTGGTTACAATATAAAAGGTTATCAAGATGCAGGTGCCGGCTCATTATGGACTGGTTGGAATGAAGGGCGATGGGCAATTGCCACCCATACACGAACTGATAATCCTGATGCAGGTATTAAGCTAGCCAAGCAGGCAGTAAAGTATTTAGAAAGTCACATGCTGCCTATCCCAAGGCAATATGGTATGGCTCAGCTAGATGTCTATCAATCAGGTAATTTAATTGTGTGGCAGGATGAAAAGCTTGTTTACACACTCGATTCAATCAAAGACCCTTTAAAAGCACTAGCCATAGCTACAGCATTTTATCAATAGTCGAAATCCTAGAGTAACGGATGCTCTAGGATTTTTTGTAGTATTTACTTTACAGTATTCAGAAGTTTTTTGTATTCGCTGAAGCGTTGTTGCCACTCTTCCATTGGGAAATATTGATGTTCAACGCTATTTAATAAATCTGTTAACATATCAAGGCATATATGCCACCCTGCTAAATCCTTCGGTGTATGCTCTGTCAGCTCTTGAAGTGTCTCCACTACTACCAATAATGAACCATCATCAGTAGAAGATAGTTCAAATCTCACCGTATCCGTTCCCCAATCAAATTCTAGTACTTCTTTCTCAGCATAATCTGTGATGGTTATTTCCTCAAAGGTACCTGTTCCATCATTCATATTAAAATGTATTTTCCCGTTCTTACGAAGATCAATGATTTCTAGATTACTCATCCACTTTTGTAGGCTTTCATTGTTAGTAACCGCTGCCCAAATGGAATCTACTGAATGTGTCAGTGGTCGTTTGAATGTTGCAACATGACGATTGGATTGTTTTTCAATAGTAGCTAACATAGACATCCTCCATCTTTATAGTTTTGACTTCATTATAGGTGTTCTTCATTAGCTGTCCAAGCAGAAGGTCATTCAACAATTATTATTTCTAAGAAGTCAATTTTAGGATAATATTGTTAAACAGGGGGAGTGAAGATGACACATCAACAAGCATTAGAACGTTATAGACAAGCTACAAATACACATGATTTTAATGAAGTTAAGGCTATTTTGCATCCACAAGCGGTTTATTGGTTCTCCGATAAAACTTGCACAACTACAGATGAGATTGAGGCTTATTTCAAGCATGCATGGAATGTCATTAAAGAAGAGGTTTATTCAGCTACTGATGTAAAATGGTTAACCGTTGATGAAAAGACGGCTACCTGTTTCTATACATATCACTATGAAGGCTACCATAACGAAAAGTTTGTATCAGGTAGCGGTAGAGCGACAAATATTTTTACGTTAGTTAACGATGAATGGAAGATCATTCATGAGCATTTGAGTAATGGTCATTAAATTATTTTCAATGTAACTTGGACAAGCAACAATGTAATAATCAGCGTTAGTAGTATTTTGGCTATTTTTAATGGAATGTATGGGAGCACTAGGAGACCTAATTGGGAACCTATAATGGAGCCAAGTGCCATAGCAATCGCATAGTGCCATTGAATAAAGCCAGTGTGATAAAACACAACAAATGCTCCTGTACAGCTCCCGAAAAGGAGTACTCGAGTGAGTTGTACAGCCTTTATGTAAGTGTGATGAGAACGTAGATAATGCAAAATGCTAAATGTCGAAGAGCCAGGGCCGAAACCACCATCATACATGGCGATGAAAAATGGTTGCCAAAAACGAGGTGCTTGATGTTCTAGCGAATCAGGAACCTCAGTCCACGCCTTATTCTTCAAAGTAACGACTAAAGCTAAAAGAAGTAGTACACAGGCAGAGTAGTTCATAGTTTGCTCAGACAGCGAAACGGCTAGAAGTGCGCCACAAATTCCCCCAACAATAGCAAGAGCTATATATTTGATGATAGATATGGGATGTAGCTCCTTCTGGTAGAGAAGATAGAAAATACTGGTTAAAGCCGAAATGCCTGTTGAAAATTTGTTTGTTGCAATACTTGTTTGAATTGGGATACCAACAAGCATCATAGCAGGAAGCGTAATCAGTCCGCCGCCTCCCGCAAGTGTACCGACAAAAGCAGCTACTATTCCGACGCATACGAGTGTTAAAGAAATGTTTGTATAGAAAAGTCCAATTAAGCTAAGTAGTACAAAGAACAACAGCATGATCATTTTATTCATAAGCTTCTCCTTTCACTTTATTAGCTTTAGGGTAAATGGTGTTAATGTATAAATCTAATATATTATTTTTGATAATTCATAAAATAAATTTATATAAATAGGGGTATTAAATGAATCACCAAATATATCAATGGGGAAATCCTCATAATCCATCTTTAGTTTTTTTACATGGACTTGGAAGCTCAGGTTTAGCATTTGGGGAGCTAGCAACGTATTTATCGGAGTACCATGTTATTTCCTTTGACCTACCTGGACATGGTTATAGAACCGCGTTAGAAGAAGAGGAGGGTTATCTCCCTTCCAATTTAATTAAACTAATAGAAGAAATAATAGGTACAAATTTAAAGAGTAAGCCCTTTTATTTGATAGGGCATTCTTTTGGAGCAGATCTGGCTATCCATTTCGGATCTAAATACCCGCAGCAACTTAAAGGCATGGTATTGCTAGATGGGGGATATATGTCAGGGAAAGATTTAGGTATCACATTAGAAAAGGAATTAAAGGACGTAGCAAGCTTTTGCGAAAATGTCCGCTTCCCATCATGGGAAGAATTCTTTAAATCTGAGAAAGAAGAGCTTGCTCGATGGTCAGAAGAGTTAGAAGTAGCTTCAAAAGCACAAGTAAAGGAACAAAATGGTGAGATTAGGCTAACTCTATCTCCCTTCACGGCACAAGCAATGATAAAAGGTATGAATGTGGAGCCAGTTGACCAAGTAGTGGGTATGATAAAATGTCCTACACTATTATTGCATGCAACGGTACCTGCAGAGCTAGGAACGAAAAGAAAAGGTTGTATTCAGAAATTACAAGTAAAAATAGAACATTTAGATGTTGAATCTATTGAAGGAGCAGGACACGATATCTTTCGAGATGTCCCTGAAATAGTGGCGGAAAGATTAAATTTTTGGTGTAAAGTTTAATTGGAGGCTGAATGAATGAGATTGCTTCAAACGGAGGAAGAGCTGAAGAATTTAATAGCATCTGATAACTGGATGATGAGCATTTTATCCACAGTAGAAACCTTGCAACTCCCGGATTGGTGGGTATGTGCAGGAGTCATTCGCTCAAAGGTATGGGATTACCTTCATGAAAAAGAAGATAGAACACCAATTGCTGATATTGATGTGATATATTTTGATAAAGAAAATTTAGCAGAAGAAATAGAAAAACAGTATGAGCAGGAACTGAGAAAGGTATCTCCAAACGAGCCTTGGTCCGTGAAAAATCAAGCACGAATGCATGTCCTAAATGGTAGTAAACCATATCAGTCTGCTGTTGATGGAATCTCTCATTTCCCAGAAATCCCAACGGCAATTGGAGTAAAATTATCAGATGGGTTGCTAGAGATTGCAGCACCGTATGGGATTTATCTTTTAGGAGCAGGCATTGTAGAGCCAACACCATTTTACCTCGAAAATAAGGATAACTATGCGATTTATCGCCAAAGAATTCAGCAAAAACAATGGCATTTAAGTTGGTCAAAATTAGAAATTAATCTTCAGTAAAAATGAAAGAGGGGGGACCAATTGCAACGAGATAAAACCTATGTCATCAAACACTATGAAAAATCAGTGGATTGGATAAATCATTTGCAAGGATTATCTGAGGAGCAATGGCGTATGCCCATCGAACCTGGGAAATGGTCAGTTGCAGAGGTAATTGGACATCTTCCTCCATGGGATAAGTTTGTGCTAAATCACCGAATTCCTTTTCTTCTTACAGATGAGCGTCTGCCGAAAGGGCCAGATGTAGCACATTTGAATACGATGGCTGCTAAGAAAAGTCGTGAACAAGCAATGGAGGAAACATTGAATGAATTTATTTTCACAAGACGTCAATTATTACAGACCATTCAGCGATGGACAGATGAGCAATGGCAACAGTCGTTTAAAATTGGGCAGTCAGAGATGACCATAGTCGATTATTTTGTAGGATTAATCAATCATGATTTACATCATTTTTCACAGATTCAGAATGTTATACATGTATAGGAGTTAGCATATGGATATCAAATATTTAATTGATTACTTTGCACATGCTTCTGTAAAATTTACAGATGTTTTTATTAAAAAAATGAAGCCTGGTGAAGTGGATGTTGGTAGAACAACAGCGCCAGAAAAATGTGGTTTAGTGGTGCCACTTGCAGGTAGTGCGATCTTTAGCTTTAATGGAACGCCCTATATGATGGAGCTAGGAATGATCGTCCATGCAGGACCCCAAATGCCGATAGAAGTGAGAGCGACTGGTCACAAAGGGTGGGAGTATGCAGTTGTGCATTATCGACTACCTACAGAGGAAATAGCTCTTTTTCCACTAGCTGAGCAACATTTTCTCATCAATACAGGTTTTAACACACAAATTATTAGCCATGTTCAGCAATTAATAGAAAGCTATTCCTATCCCGGTAATATGGCTATATTTAAGTCTAAGACATTATTTATGAATTTGCTGGAGGATATTCTTGTAGCGGCAAAAATGAAGGTTTTGGATAGTGCCAGCGAATTAATGGAGCAGGCATTACAATATATACATGAACATTATGCAGAGCAAATCTCCGTATCAAATATCTCGATGGAATTTGGCATTGAGCGTCGTCGTTTTGCTTATTTATTTGAGCAGCATACGGGCATGAATCCAAGCACTTATATTACGGAATATCGTATACGACGCGCAAAAGACTTGCTAGAATATGATGTAATTCCAGTAGCTGAAGTAGCAGAATGTGTCGGATATGTAGATTGTTTTTATTTTAGTAGAGTATTTAAAAAATGTACAGGCTTGTCTCCTTCAGCCTATCGAAAGATGAAAATAGAGGAATCCAACTATATGTAAAAACTGTTTCTTACAAAAAAGAAGCAGTTTTTTTATTAGTAAAATCGGCAAAAATCCATGTCATTTTCGAAATCGTCCATTCACAATCTTTTTTCACTTTGTTAGGATAGTATCCGTAAATGATAATGAGTATCAATTATATATTGACATATATATGAAAACGATTATCATTATCAATATGAGCTCGTTAGGGGAGAATATCTATGAATAAATATTTTAAAATGTGTGCTCCAGCACTATTAGCATTATCACTGGCTGCATGTGGAACAGATAAAGCAGAGGAGTCTACGTCAACAGCTAATACAGCAGAGACAAGCGCAACAGAATCACAGACAGAGCAAGCTAAAACAACACAGACAATTACGTACTTAGGTGAGCAATATGAGCTACCAGCAGAAGTAAAGAACATTGTCGCTGCAAGTCTTGAATCAATGGAAGATGCTGCAATGCTTGGTATTAAGCCAGTAGGTGTTCTTGAAGTAGGTGGCAAAGTTCCTGCCTATCTAGCAACAGATTTTGAAGGAGCTACACTTGTAGGAAATAAAATGGAGCCAAATGCAGAAGCCATTCTTAATCTGGATCCTGATGTAATCGTGGGTACTTCGAAATTCCCTGAAGAAACGGCCGAAAAACTGAACAAAATTCAAACAATGATCCCATACTCACATATTTCAACAAACTGGAAAGAAAATTTAACATTGCTTGCACAATTAGCTGGTAAAGAAGAGGATGCAAAGAAAATCATCTCTGACTATGAAGCAAAAGTTGCTGATGCACAGGTGAAAACCAAGGAGCAATTAGCAGATAAGCAAGTATTAATCATTCGTGTTCGCGGTGGTGTGATGTACATCTATCCAGCAGGTGTTTATTTAAACCCTGTACTGTATGAAGATTTAGGAGCACCAGTTCCAGAAGTTTTAACAACAGCGAAAGCGCAAGCTGAATTATCACTTGAAACATTAGCACAAGTAAATCCAGATGCGATTTTCCTACAATTTGAGGAATCAGAAAATACGGATTCTCCAAAAGCGTTAGAGGAACTACAAAAGAATCCAATTTTCACTAGCTTAAAGGCAGCACAAAATAATCAAGTTTTCGTCAACACAATTGAGCCATTAGCACAAGGTGGTACTGCTTGGTCTAAGGTGAAATTCTTAGATGCCGCAGCTGAAAAATTACTTAAATAGTATAAACAGGCTGGTAGTAGATTTGGTGATATCACCGGGCTATTACCGGCCTTTTGTAAGATACCGTATTTTTCATTGCAAGCAGTTGTTTTTAAAAGGGTATACACTTAAGTGTTTGATATTGTGTGCCACGAAATGGATAAAGAAAAAGGTGTGAAAGTTGAAAAAAACAAACATAGTGTCATTTTCAATATTAGCGGTATCTCCTTTCCTTATTGCCCTTGTGGCACTTATTTCTGTTATGTATGGAACAAAAGATATTAGTGCCCTTACAGTGTGGCAGTCGATGACAGCATTTGATCCGTCCAATGTTGATCATCAAATTATACGGACAGGCCGTATTCCAAGAGTTGCCGCAGTATTGCTAGTTGGAGCATTTTTAGCAGTAGCTGGTGCAGTCATGCAGGGGATTACGCGAAATTATTTAGCCTCCCCTTCATTAATGGGTGTCAATGATGGCTCTGCATTTGTCATCACATTAGCCATTGTGTTTTTCCCAGGGCTTCCTAATTATCAAATGATTTTATTATCGATGTTAGGCTCGGCATTAGGGGCAGGAATTGTCTTTGGTTTTGGCTCTTTAATCCGCAATGGCTTATCACCAGTAAGGCTAGCCATAATTGGAACCGTCATTGGTACATTTTTAAGTAGTATTGCTACTGCGATTGCGATGTATTTCCAAGTATCGCAAACAGTAAGTGCTTGGTATAACACAAAGGTACATATGGTGGATATGGATATGCTTATCCTTTCGATTCCATTTGGTCTAACTGGATTGATCTTGGCTTTACTATCTGCAAAAGCGATTACCATTACTTCGCTAGGTGAAGATATTGCCATGGGACTTGGACAAAAAACAAAAGCGGTGCGAATTATTAGCATGCTAGCTGTTGTATGTTTGACAGGGACAGCGGTTGCACTTGTAGGGAAAATTGCCTTTGTAGGGTTAGTCATACCACATATTACGCGCTTCCTTGTTGGTGTTGATTATCGTTATATTATTCCTTGTGCAGCTGTCATCGGTGCCTTCTTCTTAGCGCTTTGTGATGTCCTGAGTCGCGTCGTCAATTATCCATTTGAAACGCCAATTGGTGTCTTAACTGCATTGGTCGGTGTACCATTCTTCTTATATTTAGTTCGTAAGCACGGAGGTGAAAAACGTGCGTAAAAAAACCTCAAGTGTATTCTTTTTAACCATGTCGATGCTTATTTTATTGATTTTAGTTGCGAGCTATTTACATATTACAAATGGTGTTTTTGATATGTCTGTAATGGATGTCATCAAAACATTATTGCGTATTGAGTCAAATTCAAAATTTGATCTTGTTATTTTTGAATTCCGTTTACCTCGGATTGTCATTGCTGGACTTGTCGGTATTGGCTTAGGTATGGCGGGGGTTGTATTACAGGGCATTACACGCAATGGACTAGCAGATCCAGGTATATTAGGGATTAATGCTGGGGCTGGTGCAGCAGTCGTCATATTCATGTTCTTCTTTCAATTAAAGTTAGTGAGTGCTGATATGAGCAGTTGGCTGTCAATTTTAATGATGCCATTATTCGGTTTTATCGGTGGAACGATTGCAGCTGTCTTGATTTTTTCATTTGCTTTAAAAAATGGTCATCTGGATATGCAGCGATTAATCTTAACAGGTATTGCTATCAATAGTGGATTTGGAGCTTTGTCCTTGTTTCTATCCTTAAAAATGAGTGCACAAGATTTTGAATCAGCGGCCATTTGGATGGCAGGTTCTATTTATAATGCGAATTGGATTTTTGCACTTACGATGCTTCCTTGGCTCTTGATCTTAGGAATATACGTGCATAGAAAATCGTATTTACTCGATTATTTTCAGCTTGAAGAGGATAGCATCACGAGTTTAGGAATAGCGGTTGAAAAGGAGAAAATGAAGCTGTTATTAGCTAGTGTAGGTCTTGTCAGTGCTTGTGTGTCTGTATCAGGGAGTATTGGCTTCATAGGTTTAATGGCCCCACACATTGCCAAGCAGCTTGTTGGTATTCAGCACCGTTATGTTATGCCAGTGAGTGCGTTAATTGGTGCCGGTCTGTTAATTTTAGCTGATTTTATTGGTAAAACCGTTTTTGCACCATCGGAACTGGCTGTAGGAATTGTCGTTTCAATTATTGGGATTCCATATTTCTTGTATTTACTGGTGAAATCTAAGGCATAGGAGGAAATGGTGTGCAAACTGCATTTAGAATGGAAAACTTGGCTTCTGGTTATGAGCAGGTATGTGTCTTTGAAGGGTTAAATTTAACGATAGAAGAGGGTAAAGTGACTACAATCATTGGCCCGAATGGTTGTGGTAAATC
Source organism: Lysinibacillus sp. PWR01 (assembly GCF_043359455.1). Lineage (NCBI taxonomy): Bacteria > Bacillati > Bacillota > Bacilli > Caryophanales > Bacillaceae > Lysinibacillus > Lysinibacillus sp. PWR01. The sequence continues at coordinate 53,821 of NZ_JBHERJ010000043.1, forward strand.
TACCCTCCTTAAAACAATAGGACGTATTTTAAAAAAACAACAAGGTACGGTTTATTTGCAGGAGCAAAATATGCAAAATTTATCGACGAAAGATATTGCCAAGAAGCTAGCAATATTATCTCAAACACCTGTTGCTCCTGGTCAATTGAAAGTGGAGGAGTTAATTGCGTATGGTCGCTACCCACATCGAAACAATGTCAATCGTTTAACGAATAAGGATGAGGAAATGATTGAATGGGCGTTAACGGTTACCAATACAATGGAATACCGAAATAGGGAGCTTGCACAGCTTTCAGGAGGTCAGCGTCAGCGTGTTTGGCTAGCTATGGCCTTAGCGCAAGAAACAAATATTTTGCTATTGGATGAACCTACTACTTATTTAGATATGGCACATCAGCTAGAAGTATTGGATATTGTGAAAAGTTTAAATGAGCAGCACAACTGTACAATTGTGATGGTTTTACATGATATTAACCATGCTGCCCGATATTCAGATCATCTTATTGCAATGCGTAAGGGTATTATTATGCAAACCGGCACTCCACAGGAAATTTTAAGTGCTGATGTGATGCGTAAAGTATTTAATATTGATGCACGTATTATGGAAGATCCTGTAACAAATACACCTGTATGCTATGGCTACGACATTTTGAAGGAGGATATTAAATGAATACAGCTAAAGTAGATTACGTTACACAACAAATGACTTCAAAATTGACGAATTATACGTACACAATTAACATCTATGTGCCAGAGGAGGAAGCACCACAAGATGGCTTCCCTGTTTTGTATGTACTAGATGGTTCATCTTATTTTCATCTTGTAAAGGAAGCGGTACGTCTACAAAGTCGTAATGCACCAAAAACAGGTGTCCTTCCGGCTATCGTTGTTGGAATTGGTCATGGCGATGATATGCGTGAAAGAAGATTTTATGATTTTACAGCGCCGGCAGAGACATATACTTATCCAGCACGATTTAAAGGAAAAGGTCATGAAAAGCTTGGAGGAGCAGTAGATTTTAGTGGCTTTATAGAAGAAGAGCTAAAGCCAACGATTGAGGCACAATATCCAGTAAATAAAGCACAACAAGCTTTATTTGGACACTCTTTAGGAGGTTATTTTGCACTTTGGCAACTATTTCATCATCAATCCAGCTTCCAACGATACCTAGCTATTAGTCCTTCCATTTGGTGGAATGAACATGAACTAGTGCAATGTGCGTCAGTATTTCTGAACGAGCATCAAGATATGAACGAAACATTGTTTATGAGCGCAGGTGAACTTGAAACCTTTATGGTGGATGATGCGCGACAAATGGCGACAGTGTTAGAAAAAATAATGAATGTTGATTTTTATGAGGCTTTAAACGAAAATCATGCTTCAATTGTACCAACTGTTATGAGTAGGGCAATACGTTTTATGCATATATCACAATAATAGGTAAACCGCATTGTCTTTTGATAATGTGGTTTCTTTTTTATTTATTAATAAAATAGTTGAATTGTACGCATAATAAAGGAAATTTGGTCATCTGTCTGGGATAAATGGAGGCGCTGTATGCAAAATAAAATTTTAAAAAACCCAGTATTTCTTATTTCTAGTGGAGCAATTTCTCTCTTAGTTATTATCGGAGCCACGATACCGGAAAAATTTAAGAACGTAGCAAACAGCGTATTTCATATGACAACGGATTATTTTGGCTGGTTTTATTTAATGTCAGTCTTTATTATCGTTATTTTTTTATTTGGCTTGGCCATTAGCAAATATGGTACCATTCGCCTTGGATCGGAAGATGGTCGCCCTGAGTTTAGTTTTCTAACTTGGATTTCCATGCTCTTTTCAGCTGGACTTGGTGTCGGTTTGGTCTTCTGGGGAGTAGCTGAGCCAATGAGTCATTATTTTTCACCACCCTTCAGTGACACAAAACCGCTATCAACGGATGCAGCCCGACTGGCGATGGGTTATTCATTCTTTCATTGGGGATTAAGCCAATGGTCTGTTTATGCCATATTGGGGCTTGTAATGGCCTATGTACAATTTAACAAAAAAAGAAATATGCTCATCTCAACTGCCTTAGAGCCTGTCACTGGAACAAATCCAGTCGTTAAAGGAACAATTGATATTCTCGCAGTAATAGCTACCGTTATGGGGGTAGCCACATCGATAGGACTAGGCGTATTACAAACAAATGGAGGTTTGACCTTTGTCTTTGGTTTGCCGGATACATTTATCTTGCAGGTAGCCATTATTTTTATCATGTTTATTGGCTATATGATATCGGCAACAACAGGACTTCAAAAGGGAATGAAGATCCTGAGTAATGTCAATATGACCTTAGCCATTGTTTTACTTTTATTCGTTTTTATAACGGGTCCAACAATCTTTATACTTGAAACCTTTACATTAGCTATTGGTGATTATATTTCAAATTTTATTCAATATAGTTTAAGGATGCAGCCATATGTCGGTGGGACTTGGGTGAAGGATTGGACAATTTTTTACTGGGCATGGGCGATTGCTTGGTCACCATTTGTAGGCTCCTTTATAGCCCGTGTATCCAAAGGCAGAACCATTCGGGAATTTATCATAGGGGTATTAATCATTCCACCTCTCATTGCCTGCTTTTGGATTGCGACCTTTGGTGGAACCGCGATGTGGTTTGATTTACATCAAGATGCACAAATCGCTCAATCTGTTCATAATGATGTTACCGTTGCCCTATTCCAGTTGTTAGAACATTTACCACTTTCAACGATTGCCTCTTCCATTGGAATACTTTTGATCGTTATATTTTTAATTACCTCTGCTGATTCCGCCACTTTTATTATGGCAAGTATGACGACAAAAGGTTCTTTAAATCCAACAATTTTATCAAAGCTAGTATGGGGTATTCTGATGGCGGCTATTTCAGGCGTTTTATTGTATACAGGAGGACTTGAAGCATTGCAAACGGCCTCGTTAATCGCTGCATTACCCTTTACCGTGGTTTTACTTTTGTTAATGATTTCTTATATTAAAATGATGAAGGATGAGATTATTCCTCTTAAGAAAAAGGATATCCAACGTTTGAAAATAGCAAGAAAGCATATTGAAAAGGAAGCAAAAACGAAAGAGAAATAATAAAGCAGTAGACCGTATTAGTAAATAATGCGGTTTCTTTTTATTTTATTATGCATTATTATGAATAAAAAAACATTAAGGGGTGTTATGCTATGGAAATTATTTTAGCAGAGAGCAAGGATGCGGCAATTATACATCAGGTGATGCTACAGGCGTTTCAAGAGTATGAAAAAGCTGTTCCACCATCCAGTGCACTAAGTGAAACGGTGGATTCAATTGAACAGGCGATGCAGCAAAGTGAACAGGCGTTTATTGGCTATATCGAAAAACAGCCAGTTGCCATGGTAAGGTTTACCCTCAGCACTCAGGGAATTTATTTTTTTAGACTTTCGGTTATCCCTGAAAGACAAGGCCAAGGTTTAGCAAAAGCACTGATCTCTAAGCTTGAACAATATGCATTATCGAATGGTATAAAAATTAGTCAGTGCAAAGTACGTATGAGTGTCCCTCGCAATATTGAGTTATATCGCTCGTTGGGTTATGTTGTAACGAAAGAGGAAATGGTGAAGAATCGTAATGGTAACTCTCTACCAATAGTAACCATGGAAAAAAGACTTTCCAATTAGGAGGAGTTTAATTGAGAAAAAAGCTCGGCTGCTTGCATGCTCATCATTCCAATATAGAGTACATAGAGCAGGCCTTTGGAGATAATGAAGATATTGAGCTAATGCATTTTGTAGACCCTGGCGTTATACAGCATGTGTCTAAAGGTAGTAATGGTTTAGCACTTAAGGTTAAGGAGCAAATTGAATGGATAATTAGCTGTGATGTGGATGCCATTTTAATAACGTGTACAAATTATATTGCTTTATTAGAGGATGAAACTTTGTTCGATCCCTCGATCCCTATCATAAAGATTGATGAGCCCTATTTTGAAAGTATATGTAGTAAGCAACAGCCTCAATTTATTCTTTTTACAAACCCTGCGACTGTCGAAGGAACGATGGCAAGACTTCACCAATATGCTAAGCATCAAGGAATATCAGTAGATGTGGAGGCAAAAATTATTGAGCATACATTTGATCTCATTATGCAGGGGAAAAAGGAAGCCTATGATGATGCTATTTTAAGGACTTTACATACTTTGTCAGCTGAACAAAAATCCATATCGGTTGCCCAGCTATCGATGGTGGGTGCAGCAGAACGATTTGAAGATCACACGGCGATTACAATTCTCCATCCAGTAAAGTCATTAGTTTATATTGTAAAGAGTACGATAAAATGATCGCTTCATAATTTACGGAATTTTCTGTAACAATCTGGTTAAAGCAAACGTTTCATAAGAAAGGGGGATGTTATGAAACGAGTTGTATTTTTATGTATATTGCTATTATTCTTAGTGGGTTGTACAGATAAAGCAAAGGTTACAATGCCAGAGGATCTACCTGATTTTGTACAAGAAAATGATTTTGCATCAGTTGATTGGAATCGTAAGGCAGTGGCATTTGGTGATAGAGGCATTATTGGCAATGCCAATAAGTCGGGTGTCATTGGTGCGAATATGCCAAGTTTAAGCACCCAAAAATGGATGTGGCATCTATGGGGTATAGATGAGGTACGGGATACAGAGTTAACGATTATTGGATATCATAAAGATTCTAAAGTTGTACAACCAATTTTAGTGGATGGTTGGAACATAGGCCTCGGTGGACCTGTTAATGGGGCAGATGCTCATACACCTTCACATGTGAAAATTCCTCAGTCAGGTGAATGGGCTATTTTACTGTATACAAATGAAAAATACTTTGATACGTTGATATACGATATCCAGGAATAATAATAAACCCTTGTTTTGTAAGGTTAGGTGCTTACAAAACAAGGGTTTTATACATTTATTGTCACATTTTTAGTTTGTTGATTGTCTTAATATGTAAGGGGCAAAGGAGGTTGTATAAAGTGCATACGAAAGTTTTCGAACATGCTATGGAATATACGAGAGACGAATTAATTAGCTACTTACTAAAGGAATATTATCATAAGGTCTATGTGTATTGCTTTCAAATTTTAAGGAATGCACAAGATGCTGAAGATGCCGTTCAGGAAGTATTTATCAAAGCATTTCAATACAAAAAGCTGTTGAACATAGAAAATTACAGTGCATGGTTGCATAAAATTGCCTATCACTATTGTTTAAATAAAGCAAAGAGGCAATCATTAATAAAGTTTATTTCTTTTGAAGGAAGAGCAAATGTGCAGGATTTAGATTATTTTTATAACCCTGACATAGACCTTGAGTTAGATGAAATTATGTCTAAATTAAAGGCGAAAGAACGGGCGCTGCTTGCCTTAAGAATAATTGAAGATAGGGACTTTGCAGAAGTTGCCTTAATATTAAATATTACGCCTGCAACTGCACGTAAACGATTTGAAAGGGTTAAAGTGAAGGTTCAAAAAATCATTGAAAGGAACAATCAAAATGAAAAATAACATAAAATCATTTCAGGATTTTGAAATTCGTTTAAAGAATGAAATAGTCCCTAAATCCTCATGTAATTCTATTTCAATTAGTAAGGCTCTAAGCCGAAAGCGGCAACAACCTACTGTTATTAGAAAGTCCGTTATCATCGCGTTTTTTACTATTTTTATAACCGCCACTTTGGCAACAGCAAACGAGTTAACAGGTTGGCGACTATTTGACAATGAGGGGAAGCAGCTATTAACAGTTGATTCGATGATAGAAGACGAAGCAGAGATGTATAAAGACATAAGGGAAATAATTGCTCCATACGAGACGACAATCAAGGATTTAAAGACCGCCTTACCAGAAGGAAAATGCTTTTATTTTTTAGCTGTAGAGGCCTATGAAAAGTACGGCATGACTTCAGTATATGCCTATCAGAATGATCAACCATTGAAAAATATTAATGAACTTCCAGTGGAAATAAGAGAAAGATTTCATTTAAGTGAGGATTTACTGGGCTTAAATAGTTTTTCTGGGGGAGTAATTATATACAAACAACCAGACATGAATTTGGAAGAGGCAATCAGTAGAAATGAAGCCATGTATGTAGACGCAAAAAAGAAAAAAGCACCTTACATTATAAGGGAGGAGAATTTGACAACAGATATAGCATCCTTGAATTTAACATACAATAATGGATTAGAGCATGTACAAATTGCTATTGTACCCTCGACTAATAATGGACTTGCTATTATGTCAGAAACGAAACAGGACTATACTAAACTGGTAGAAAAGGATATTGAATTTCTTTTCAATCAGAAAGTTCAAGAACTTTATTTTGTGAAAGAAGAAGAGGGTCAAAAGTATATGATTCATATACTAGGCTCTAAATTCCTAAATGAAGAGAAAATAGGCCCCGAAAAATTAATGACAGTAGCAAGGAAAATATTAAATTGGTAATATAAAAAATAAAATGGAGATGAGCAATTTGACAGATTTACGATATCCCATTGGACAATTCCAATTCCCAAAAGAATTGAACTCACAGAAAGTGCTAGAGTGGATTGAAGAAATTCGCTTATTACCAAAACAACTTGCTGAGGCGTTAAGTGGTGCAAGCAAGCAGGACTTAGCAAAATCTTATCGCGAAAATGGCTGGACCGTGACACAGCTAGTCCATCATATTGCCGATAGCCATATGAATAGCTATATCCGTTTTAAACTAGCGTTAACAGAGGATGTGCCAACCATTAAGCCATACAATGAGGCAGAATGGGCACAGCTACCAGATTCTGAAATGCCAGTAGCCACTTCCGTTCATTTAATTGAACATTTACATGAACGTTGGGTTTATTTGCTGACAAGCTTATCAGATGAACAATTACAAAGAGCCTTTAATCATCCTGATTCTGGATTGACGACACTTGAACATGCAATTGGTCTATATGCATGGCATGGCAAGCATCATTTGGCACATATTCAGAATGCTTTCGCGAAATCTTAGGTATATTAAAAATAGGCGATTTCATTTTAAAGAAATCGCCTATTATTTTCAAAGGTTTCTGTAATTAATTTTGAAATTTTTTAAATTTATTATTGGGTTGATTGTTTCAAGAATTAAGCAATTGTAATACCTGCACTTGCTGTTCCTGTTAGGACTTGAGCAATAGCAACTCCAGAAGTTGTAATGGAGTAAACCATTAGTAAACGGTCACCTGTTACAACTGGAACTGGTGGCACGTTTGCAGAAGCGAATGCTGTCTGGCCTAATGCGATAGCTCCTGTAAAGGATGGAGCAAGACTTACTGTTGCAGCTGTTGCAGTGAACACAGTGCTACCAGCAGGAGCTCGATATACTGTTGCAGTTACTGTTGTTGTACCAAGTAATGCAATAGCAATTGTTGCAGAGAATGATGCAGAAATAGCTGTGATGTTACCAGGACGAGGAACAGAGAATGCTTCTGTTACAACACCTGATAAATCAATTGTATTTCCTAAAACTGCAACACCAGGAACTGCTGTACCAAATCCTATCAAACTAGGAGCTTCAATTAAACCAGTTGCTAAGGATGCTAAAACAACAGGTGTAATACCAGATGAGAAAGGAATGATTGAGCCAGTTGCTTGAGGCGTAGTAATACAAGCAGCATCAATCGCTACAAAAGGCCCGAGTGCACTACATTCACCGTTGCCATTACCATTTCCTGAACAGCCACACATTGAATTATTTAAACACATTGTTACACCCCCTTTCTTCATTATTCTATTCATTTCAGATTAGGGGTTAAGGGCAATTATCTACTTCACCTATAAATTCAATGATTTCTGAATACCAGCTTTTATTTGACACATAAAACATACTAACATTAGTAGTACAAACCAAGGCCATGGTTTGTGCTACTATTTTTTATTGTAGAAGTGAAGAAAAGTCGACCAGCCTCTGGGACCATTTGTGAGTCCGTATATAAAACCGGCTAACTTCATACCCTTAGAGAAATCAGTTTAGTATGTTGGGTCCTAAGAGATCGTGTATAAGAAAGTGGAATC